>JAAZXZ010000059.1 GCA_014239895.1 Flavobacteriaceae bacterium | reverse complement strand
CCCTCACCATGACTTATCCATACACCTAAATTACAATTCTCTAATGATGACATCATTATTGAATTATTTTTTTGAATATTTACAGAGGTAAATCCACTTTCGTGCTTATTTGAATCATTAAAAGTCATTTTTCCATGAATTTCATGATCTGGGTTAACAACTTCTAATTCCATAAAAAGTTGACAGCCATTACATACACCAATTGATAAGGTGTCTTTTCTAGAAATAAAATTATTAATTGATTCCTTTGCTTTTTCATTGTATAAAAATGCTCCTGCCCATCCTTTTGCAGATCCCAAAACATCAGAATTAGAAAAGCCTCCGACTGTTCCAATAAATTGTACATCTTCTAAATTTTCTCTTCCCGTAATGAGATCAGTCATATGAATATCTTTAACTTGAAACCCTGCTAAAAATAATGCATTAGCTAATTCACGTTCACTATTGCTTCCTTTCTCTCTTATTACAGCAGCTTTTGGTCTGTATTCTATCTCAAGAGGCACTTGTTTTTTTCCTGAAAAACCTGTTGGAAATTTAAAATTTAATGGTTGTTTTTTATAATTTATATATCTTATTTCTGAAAGATTATTAGCAGTTTGTTTTTTATCAAGAAGCATTGAAGTTTTATACCAATAATCTCTGTATTTTTCTATATCTATTTCATATGAGTCAGAATGATTTTTAAGCAATAATTTTTTTTCTGTAGTTACGCTGCCAATTTTGCAATAATCAATTCTTTTATTATCTAAAATTTCTTCTATTGACTCATCTTTTGACTGAACAACTATACCAGAGTTTTCTGAAAAAAGCAACTTTATTGAATCTCTTTCTCCTATTGATGTAAGATCAATATTTGCAGCAATATTATTATCTGCGAAACACATCTCCATAATAGTAGTTATTAAACCACCTGACCCTATATCATGGCCAGCAATAATCAAGTCTTTTCTAATAAGATCTTGAATAGTATTGAATACATTTACTATAAAATTTGAATCTTTTATAGTTGGAGTTTTTTCACCAATTTCTCCCAATATTTGTGCAAATGAACTTCCTCCTAACTTATAATCATCACAGGATAGATTAATATAGTATATATTACCAAATCTGGAATTAAAAACTGGCTCAACAACTCTCGTTATATCATCACAATGTGAAACTGCACTAATGATTACAGTTCCAGGAGCTGAAACTTCTCTTTCATTGTATTTTTGAGTCATAGAAAGTGAATCTTTTCCAGTTGGAATATTTATACCCAGTTCAATTGCAAATTCTGATATTGCTAAAACAGCTTCATATAGTCTGCTGTCTTCCCCTTTATTTTTACATGGCCACATCCAATTTGCTGATAATGATATTCCTGCAATATTATCTTTTAATGGAGCCCAAATTATGTTAGTTAATGCTTCTGTAACACTATTTCTGCTCCCCGCAATAGGATCAATTAACCCCGATATGGGTGAATGTCCAATTGATGTTGCAATTCCATTGTTTCCATTATAGTCTAAAGCTATTACACCACAATTATTCAGTGGTAATTGCAATTGACCCACACATTGTTGTTTAGCCACTTTACCTCCAACACATCTATCTACTTTATTAGTTAACCAATCCTTGCAACCAACAGCTTCAAGTTTAAAAAGTTCTTTTAGATGAATATAAAAATCATTTGAGTTATAGTTAAGTTCACTATAACTTTTTTGAAATGAGACATCTTCAATTATAGTAGTAGGGGAGCTTCCAAAAAAATGTTTAAGTTTTAGATCAACAGCTTTTGTGCTTATTTTATCTGATTTAATAGTAAATTTCCCATTATCTGTAACATGACCAACATCATATATAGGAGCTCTTTCTCTTTCACATATTGTATTGAGCACTTCTAATTTCTTTTCATTTACCAGCAATCCCATTCTTTCTTGTGATTCATTTCCAACAATTTCTTTAAATGACAATGTTGAATCTCCAATTGGCAGCTTGTCAATATTTATAATTCCTCCAGAATTTTCTACTAATTCTGTTAGACAATTTAGATGGCCTCCAGCTCCATGGTCATGAATGGAAATAATAAAATTATCTTCACTTTCAATAACTCCTCTAATTGCATTTGCAACTCTTTTCTGCATCTCAGGATTTGATCTTTGGATAGCATTTAATTCTATTCCAGATGAAAACTCACCTGTATCAGCTGAAGAAACAGCAGCACCACCCATTCCAATCCTATAATTTTCACCACCCATTACAATTATTCTATCACCTAATTTTGGATTTTCTTTTATAGCATCAGTTGCTTTTGCATAACCAATACCGCCTGCTAACATTATAACTTTATCATAACCTTGAATATCATTATTTTCTTGATTTTCAAAAGTTAAAATGGAACCACAAATTAGAGGTTGACCAAATTTGTTTCCAAAATCTGAAGCTCCATTAGAGGCTTTAATTAAGATGTCTATAGGATTTTGATATAGCCAATCACGTTTTATAATTTTTTTCTCCCATGAATACTTGTTAAACCTAGAATAAGGCGTCATATATACTGCTGTCCCAGCCATTGGTATAGAACCTTTTCCTCCAGCTAGTCTATCTCTAATCTCCCCGCCAGATCCAGTTGCAGCTCCATTAAATGGTTCAACGGTTGTTGGAAAATTATGTGTTTCAGCTTTTAGGGATATAACGGATTCAAATGATTTTAATTTATAATAGTCAGCTATGTCTGATCTGGTTGGTGAAAATTGGTTTACAACAGGACCTTTTATAAAAGCGACATTGTCTTTATAGGCAGAAACTATTTTATTTGAATTTACCTTTGAAGTCTCTTTAATCATTTTAAAGAGACTATTAGGCATTTCTTTACCATCAATAATAAATTTACCATTAAAGATCTTATGCCTACAATGTTCAGAGTTTACTTGTGAAAAACCAAAAATTTCTGAATCTGTAAGTTTTCTTCCAATTTCATTTGAAACATTAAGTAAATAATTAACTTCTTCTTTGCTTAATGATAAACCTTCAGATTCATTATAAGATTCAATATTTTCAATATGATTTATAGGCTCTGGATCAATGTTTATTATAAATATAGACTGGTTGAGCTCTGTAAATTTTTCAAACAACATAGGATCGTATCCTTCAAAATATTGATCAATTTTAACATATTTTTCAATTCTATTTATATGGTTTATCCCCATATTTTGAGTCATTTCAACAGCATTTGTACTCCATGGAGATACCATTACAGCTCTAGACCCTAAATAGGTGCTTTTAATCACATCTGAATCGACTAAGGAAGAATTTCCAAATAACCAAGACAATTTATTAATATCAGAGTTTGATAGTTGTTTTTGTGTTTGTACAGCAAAAATTATATTCTCACGATTATCAAAAAAAAGTATCATTTAAAGTAATGAGAAATAGAAAATCAAATTTAATTTATTTATTATAAACTATGTATTAAATAAGATGGGATAATGAATTAGTTATTCACTATTTTTTAAACAACTAATTAATTATATTGTTTGCATACGGACTAGATTAGTATAGATACCTCCTTTGTCCATTAGATCTTTGTGTTTTCCACTCTCAATAATTTTTCCTTTGTCCAATACTAAAATATTATCTGCCTTTTGAATTGTTGAGAGTCTGTGAGCAATAACAAGAGAAGTTTTGTTTTTCATTACATTATCTAATGCAATTTGTACAAGATTTTCACTTTCACTATCTAGTGCAGAGGTAGCTTCATCTAAGATCATAATTGGAGGATTTTTTAATACAGCTCTTGCGATACTAAGTCTTTGTTTCTGACCACCAGAGAGTTTATTCCCTGAATCTCCAATATTATTTTCAATTGTCTTTGGTAATTCTTTAACAAATTCCCATGCATTGGCGATTTTAAGAGCCTGAATTATTTCCTGATCGGTAGCATTTTCTTTCCCAATTAATAGATTGTTTTTTATTGAATCATTGAATAAAATTGAATCTTGCGTTACTAACCCAATTAATTTTCTTAGCGATTTTAAATTTACTTCTTTTATATTTTCTCCATCAACTCTAATTTCACCTTCAGATGTATCATAGAATCTGCTAATTAAATTAGCAATTGTAGATTTTCCACTACCTGATTGCCCAACTAATGCAACTGTTTCTCCTTTTTTAATTATAAGCGACAGGTTTTTTATTACATCTTCATTATCATACCTAAATGAAACGTTATTAAAGTCGATACTAGTACTAAAATCTTCTAGAGAAGCATCATCTCCATTAGATTTGATAAATCTATTATCATCGAGAACTTGAAAAACCCTTTCAGCAGCACCATAAGCTTTTCTAATTTTATAACTTGCCTTGCTTAGTGATTTAGCTGGTGTAAGAATGTTATATGCTAACCCTAAATAAACTAGGAATGTACTGGCATCTAGTGAATTTTCTTTTAATACCATCATCCCTCCATACCATAGAATAATTGTAATAGAACAAATTCCCAAAAATTCACTCAAAGGACCTGCTAGATTTTTCTTATTTATAACACTATTTGAGAATTTATACAATCTATTTGTTGATTCAGAGAATTTTTTTGAAAAGGCATTTTCAGCATTAAAGATTTTTACAATTTTTAATCCATTCAAGGTCTCATCCACCAGTGAAATAAATAAACCTTGCTCTTTTTGAACTTTCATTGATTGACGCTTTAATGATTTACCAACAACTGATATAAAAATGGCTGATATGGGAATAAATATTATAACAAATCCAGTTAATTCGGGACTTATTATATACATTGATATAAGGGTAAATAATATCATCAACGGCTCTTTAATTATTAATTCAAATATTGATAAAAAAGAATTGTCAATTTCTAGAACATCAGATGAAATTCTAGCAACAATATCTCCCTTTTTCTTTTCCGAATAATAAGACATAGAAAGTTTTACTATTTTGTTGTAGATCTCATTTCGGAAATCTTTTATTACCCCATTTCTTAAAAAAGTAATAAAGAACATTGACAAATAATTAAAGAGGTTTTTTAGCAGGAATGTGACAATTATTATTGAGACCATAAAGATCAGCACATCGTTATTTCCTTCAGCTTTTTTTATAGTAACAAAATAATTAAGATAAGCCTCAGCATAACTAGCTATATCGCCAATACCAGCCCATATAGGTTCTGTGGTTAGGGATTCAGTCTGATTAAATAGAACTTTAAGCATTGGGAAAAGAGATATCATGGATAGTGTACCAAACAAGGCATAAAAAATGTTTGTAAAAATGTTTAACAAAAAAAACCTTTTATAAGGGAGGGTATATCTAAATATTCTATTAAAATAGTTCTTCATTATAAATTAATTTCTTCAATTATTGCTTTAATTCTATTATTTAAAAAATCATTCTTTTCCAAATATTGTTCTTTGGATTCAAGGTTAATATTTACACTAATATACATTTTGATTTTTGGTTCAGTACCGCTTGGTCTTAAAACTACCTTAGTCCCATTAGCAGTATTAAATTCAATAACATTAGATTTTGGAAAATTTATTTTAATTGCTCTATTTGTTTTTAAATCTATTCTTTGAGATTTTTCATAGTTGTATATAGAAATTACTTCAGATCCACCAATTTTTTTAGGAGGATTATTCTTAAAGCCATCAATAATATTTTCTATTGCTATTTTACCTTCTTTCCCTTTTTTTGTTATCGAGACTAATTCTTCTTTGTATAACCCATGTTTGATATATATATCAATAAGATTGTTAAAAATTGATGAGCCACTTTGTTTTAAATAATTAGCAATTTCACATGCAAATAAGCTAGCTGTTATTGCATCCTTATCTCTTACAAAATTACCTATCATCATTCCATAACTTTCTTCTCCTCCAATTAGAAAACTTGATTTAGGATAATCTTCAATCATCTTAGCGATCCATTTAAAGCCTGTTAAGCACAGCTTGCAGTCAAGATTATAATAGTTAGCAATTTCTCCTACTAATGGCGTTGAAACAATGGTTGTGGCTATAAACTGGCTAGTATTTAATTTATTTTCTGATTTTAAATTATTTAACAGGAAATCAATCATTATAACCATTAATTGATTGCCATTAAGTAGGATGTAGTCATTATTTAAGTCTTTTACAGCAATACCCAGTCTGTCAGCATCAGGATCTGTCCCTATAACTATATCTGCATCACTTTTCTTTGCTAGATCTAATCCCAATGATAAAGCTTCTTTTTCTTCTGGGTTAGGTGATTCTACTGTAGGAAAATTACCATCTGGCTCCATTTGCTCTTGTACATATAACACATTTTTGTAGCCAATTTTTTCAAATACTCTTGGCATAATAGTAGAAGATGTTCCATGAAGAGAAGTGAAAACAATTTTTATATTTTCTCGATCAGTTATTTTATCAACCTTTCCAGTTTCTATGCTACTTGAAATAAACTTATCATCAATTAATTCATCAATAGTTTCAATAAGATTAGCGTTACTATTGAATTTTATTTTTTCAAATGATACATTATTTATTTCTTCAATTAATAGTTTATCTATTGGTGGAACAATTTGACCTCCATCTTTCCAGTACACCTTGTATCCATTGTATTCAGGAGGATTATGGGATGCTGTTAAAACAATTCCACAATTGCAGTTAAGGACTTTTACAGCAAATGACAACTCAGGTGTTGGTCTTAACTGGTTAAAAATGTACACTTTAATTTTATTTGCAGAAAAGACATCTGCAACAATCTGAGCAAAAGATTTGCTGTTATTTCTGCAATCAAAAGCTATTGCTACTTTAATTTCCCCCTTTTCTGTCTTATTAAGGTAATTGCAAATTCCTTGAGTATTTTTCCCTAATGTATACTTATTTATTCTATTGGTCCCAACACCCATCACACCCCTCATACCACCAGTACCAAATTCTAGATCTTTATAAAAACAGTCTTCTAAAAGTTTTTTGTTATTATAAAGTTCTTTAACTTTTTCTCGGGTTTCTTTAGAAAATGGGTCATTTGACCATTTTTCAGCTTTTTTCTCTATTTCACTCAAAGACATATTCTTTAAAAGATATTTGCAAAATTAAACTATTAAGAAGAAAATTATTAGTAAAGGTTGTTAAAAAACTTATAAATTAACAACAGTTATGAGATTAAAAGAGATATTTTAATACATTTATAAAAAAAAATAATAATTATGAAAAAATTTAAATTAATGATGACTGTTGCAGTTCTTGCTGTAATCAGTTATTCGTGTAACAATTCTGCTGTTGAAAGAATGGTAGATAAAATGACACCAGAACCTGTTGTAATAGAGCAAGAAGGTGCAGGGTTTTTTGTTAATGCACCAGGTGAAAAATTTGTTGTTGCTTCTGATGATGTAACTGATGTATGGATGAAGTACATTGATGCTCATAATAATGGAGATGTGGAAGCTATAATGGCTATGGAATCTGATTCTATATACATAATGGGACCAGAAGGAGCAGTAATTAAAGGAAAGGAAGCTCATGCAGCAATGCTAAAAGTTTGGTTTGAAACAGCAAATCCTAAATGGAAGGT
>JAAZXZ010000130.1 GCA_014239895.1 Flavobacteriaceae bacterium | reverse complement strand
TCTAAAGATTTTTATGAAAATGGAACTCTTGATATCGTATTAAGTAAATCTTATAATGGAAACCTTGTGCCATTAAGAGGTAAAGAATGTTCAACAGAACAAATGCCATTTATAGGTGAAAAATTTCCTTTGTTTTCAGATTTTGCATCATCCAATTTAGATGATATTTTTGGTACTGAAAATTTAAACAATGCTCTACATTATTATGCCACTAATTTTGCGAGCATGTATATTGAAAATAAGGGAGGAAATACTTTAGAAATGATCGAATTATTACCCGAAGCTCAATTGGCACCAATAATGGATAGCGTTATTTGGGATTTTGATGGTGATGATAATTTAGATGTTGTTATTGGTGGAAATATATTTAATGCCGAAATAGAAACACCTTCGTATGACGCAGGAAAAGGTCTTTTTCTTAAAGGTAATGGAGATGGTACATTTACAGCTGCTTTAAAAATTGATGATAGTGGTATTTTTATCCCTGGAAATGTAAAAAACCTTGAATTACTATTTATACTAAAAGAAAAAAGACCTGCGATCCTAGTTGCTAACAACAATAGTTTTCTAAATCTAATTGCTTGGACAAAATAGGCATATCTTCTTTTTTTAAAATTATTGTAAATTGTAGGTATGAAAAAGTTATATAGGTATCCTGACAAAGGATATATCGGAGGTGTTTGTCATGGGTTAGGAGAACATACTAATATTGACCCCGTTATTTGGAGAATAGTAACAGTTTTCGGAGGACTTGGGTTCGCTTATTTAGTACTCTGGATTGTTTTAAAAAAAGGAGAAGTTTGAAAATATTAATAACGGGGGCGTCAAGTGGAATTGGGTATGAAATCTCAAAAGAACTTATAAATGAAAAACATGAACTTGTTTTACACTATAATAAAAACAAAAAAAAACTACAATCACTTTTAACAAAAAATACACACACGGTTTCTCAAGATCTTTCAAGTAGTTTAGGTGCACAGCAATTGTATGAACAAACAATAGATCATTTTGGATTTCCAGATGTTTTAATTAATAATGCAGGAATAGCAATTTCTTCATCTGTTAATACTGATGCCGACCTTTGGAATTCAAGTTGGAACAAAACCTTAAATCTAAACTTAGCTGCGCCAGCGTATTTGAGTAAATGTTTTATAAACATGAAAAGAAATAAAAATATTCATTCAAGATTTCGAATAATAAACATATCTTCTCGCGCGGCTTTTAGAGGAGAAACAGAAGATTATATTTCTTACGCATGTTCTAAGGGTGGTATGGTCTCGCTTACAAAAACAATTGCTAGGTCTTTTGGAAAAAAAGACAATGTTCTTGCTTTTACCATTGCTCCTGGTTTTGTTAAAACAGAAATGATAAAGGATTTTTTAAATAAAGAAGGGGAAGATTACGTAAAAAAAGGAATTGTTTTAGATAGGTTAACAGAACCAAAAGATATTTCTCCTGTTATTTCTCTTATTGTTTCAGGGAAACTAGACCACGCAACAGGATCCACTATTGATATAAATGGTGGCAGTTATTTAAGATGATTAAGACTTGTTTTTCTTTTTTGCTGTAGCCTCTATTACATCTTCTTCAGCTTCTTTGTTTTTTTGTATCCTATTTTCTAATTCTTCAACAGTAATTCCAAGCTTCTTTGCTAATTTTTCTTTTGAATTCATATGCGTTATAATTTATTTAAAATTAAACTTTTAATATTGTAAAATAAATTTAATATTGTAAAATAAATTATTATTATGCCTTTAGTTACACCTTTACCATCAGATTATGATTCTGAAACTAAAAAACTAGCTGAGTTCTTTAACGAAACACTTGGTTTTTGTCCTAATTCTGTTCTTACCATGCAAAGACGTCCGGAGATAAGTAAAGCTTTTATTAATTTAAATAAAGCTGTTATGTCAAATAAAGGTCGAGTAACATCAGCGCTTAAACGAATGATTGCATGGGTTTCAAGTAATTCAACTGGCTGTAGATATTGTCAAGCACATGCTATTAGGGCCGCTGAACGTTATGGCGCTAAACAAGAGCAATTAGATAATATCTGGAATTTTAGAACACATGATTCCTTTAATGATGCTGAACGTGCAGCGCTAGATTTCTCTTTAGCCTCTTCACAAGTTCCTAATACTGTAGATGAGACAATAATACAAGAACTGCATAAGTATTGGGATGAAGGTGAAATTGTAGAAATTTTAGGTGTAATCTCTTTGTTTGGCTATCTAAATCGATGGAATGATTCTATGGGAACATCTATTGAAGAAGGAGCTGTAGAAAGTGCTGAAAAGTATTTACAAAAAACAGGATGGGTAAAAGGCAAACATGCTTAATCCTTTTATACAATTTGTATATTATAATTATCTCTAATATCTTTACAATTAATCAATTAAAACAAAATAATTATGCCTAGTAAATTTTTTGGAAATAGACTTGAAAAACAGACACGTGTCAAAAAGGGAGTCAAGCAAAAATTTGATAATAAAAGCAACAAAGCTAAATCTTCAGGTATAAGAAAGGTAGGTAGAGGTAATTAATAATTACTATGACTAAAACATTACTGCTTATCATTATATTTATTTGGGGTATACCTAGTACTTATATTCGAAGTAAATTCAGAAAAATTGTTTATAAAACAGATGATTGGAAAATCAATATTAAACCAGTATTCATAAAAGAATTAACAGGATTATTCTCAAATCTTTATCCTCATAATATAGAATACATTAAAACAAGAGACTACTATAGGATATACTTATTTGTCTATATAATACTATTTCTTGTTTATATCTATTTGGATGAGATTAATAGTTTTCTCTAAAGAAACAAGTTTTAAGTAACTTTATATACTAATTATGAAAAACATTTTATTCAATTTATCAGCTTCAGCAGTAGCTTTTTACATTCCTTTTCAAATTGCATTATTAACAGATATAGGTTTGGTTAAAAATGCTGTACTGATAGCTTTTGTCATACAATGGGTATTATTTATTCCAGCATATTTAATGCAAACAGAAAAATTCTATGATCTTGCCGGAAGTCTTACCTATATATCGATTATTAGTTATGTTTTTTATAAATCATCTGAATTCAATTTAGGGAATCTTATTTTGACAGTATTTATTATAATATGGGCAGTAAGATTAGGAAGCTTTTTATTTTTTAGAATTCAAAAAGCAGGTGAGGATAAAAGATTTAGAGATATTAAGCCTTCACCAACAAGGTTTTTTATGACTTGGACACTACAAGGAATGTGGGTCTCTATCTGCTCAGCATGCGCTATTACT
>JAAZXZ010000177.1 GCA_014239895.1 Flavobacteriaceae bacterium | reverse complement strand
GGTAGCGTTATCTTAAAACTAATAATTAGTTTTTATTTTGTATATGAATATTGCACAATTTTTGTTGGCTTTTTAACTAGTAATTAATTGTGGTATTAGAGATTAAGGTTGAGAATTTCCGTTTACTTGAATAGGTTTCGGCAATAAATAAAGGTAGCTAAGGAGATAATTATGGAAGGTATGGCAGTAATAGGTTTTGTTTTTGGGATGCTAGGAATGGTAGCATTTGTTCGGTTGGACAAACTTATAAAAACTTTAAAAGAGAAAGGAATTCTCGAAGAGAACTATAAGGACGAATAAATGATAATTTGTCCCTACATTTACTTATGAACGATTTACAAAAAAAGTTTGCAGTAATAGGTTTAATTGCTTTTATAGTTTGGTTTTCTATGGGATATCAACACCTCTCTCGTGTTGACGATATAGCTAGTTTCACTCATTACTTCATTAGCGGAAACTTTATTTATGGAGATGCTAATTTAGCTGGTGCAGTATTCTATGGAGTTTCTGGTGCAGATTTATTTCAAACATTCTTCCTTGGGACTGGAGTTGGTTCTCTTATAGCTTTCTTTCTTTTTAAAGATTAATTAGTATTTATTTTAAAAGGCTATTCAGGTATATTTATTAAAACAAATAAGGAGAGAGCTATGAAATTAGACATTAAGAGTTTTTTAATTGGAATATTAACAACAGTAAACTTGTTTTTATTAATGGGATTTGATAATCATGAGGAAGAAAATCAAAATGGTAGATACCAAGTAATTATTGATAGTAAAGGTGATCAATATTGGTATGATACTCGCTATGGGGATAAAATTGCAATTGGATCAAAATCTTACGGATATATCTTACTTAAAGAAAAAGGTGGTATGAAAGAAAGATTTGACAAAGAATTTCAATTAGTTGAAGCCTTAAAAAAAATAGATTAAATTGAGTTAAAAGCTAAGTTAGGATATAATGAAACTTACCGCTGAACACATTAAACGAATGGAGAAACTGACCTTTGGATCTGTTTATCCGCATTACATAAGTAAGGTAGAGAAAAAAGGAAGAACAAAAGAAGAACTTCACCAGACTATAGAATGGTTGACAGGATTTGATGAAAATAGATTACAAGAATTGATCAGTCAAGAAGCAACTTTTGAAACCTTCTTTCAACAGGCAAACTTGCATCCTAATGCTTATCTGATAAAAGGCGTGATATGCGGTTATCGTATTGAGGAAATTGATCATTCATTAGTCCGACAGGTAAGATACCTGGATAAGTTGGTAGATGAATTGGCGAAAGGTCGTAAAATGGAGAAGATTTTAAGATAAATACTATTACCCTACACCCCTCGATATCTTGTTTGGGTTGATATAATTAGGTTGAAAATTTAAGTTTATAAGGATTGAAATATAATATCCCTATTAATATCCCTCTTTTTTGTCGTCTTATGCGTAATAGATGAGTAAGTATAGGTACAACAAAGGCTACCGAAGTAGCCCTTGTTTTGTCGTCAAACAATGTGTCTTATCGACGAAGTGGGCGATGAGAGATTCGAACTCCCGACGTCCTGCGTGTAAAGAAGGATGTCTTTCCTCTATAAATCGTCCATATCGTATTTTGTATACGTATTGTATACCCAATTTAACGTAATTCCGTGTCTAAATCTATAGATTCAGGAAATCTTTAGAGGTTAATTTTATTGAGATTGTTAGATGATTTAATAATTAGAAACTGAAACCATAATTAACAAAAAATTTGTTATAGTTTTCATCGGTCATTCCATTATAATAACCAATTTTTATACTTTCATTATCAAGAAATATAGTTCCACCAATGAGGATTCCATAATCATTACCAGTATCACCTACCGCCAGAGCTCCATCTCCTGAGTCTCCATCAAGCTTAAAGATATATGAGTAAGAAGGTCCTATCCATAAACTAGCATTGCTTGTTTTCATGAATGAGTAAGACATCCACGTTTCTAATGCAAACCCATCTAGTTTTAAAGCATCTACCGAATCATCACTAGAGTCAAATTTTCCTCCTCTATGAGCTAACCCTCCTCCAATTGTCATTGATTCCTTAAGATGGTATTCAATACCTAATTGTATTCCTGGAATTCTATCGCTTCCTTTTATTCCAGAATATGAAAGTCCTCCGTAAAAATTACTATCTTGAGCATTGATCATTGATGTAATAAAAAAAGCTACTACTAGTATTATTTTTTTCAAGCTATCCCCTTTTTTTAATTATTGACGTATTTAATTATAATCTTCAAGCTCATCAATAGCAATAGTAAGATTTGCTATAATTGGACAAAAAAAGGACTACCGAAGTAGTCCTCTTTATTTACGCCATTACTTCG
>JAAZXZ010000128.1 GCA_014239895.1 Flavobacteriaceae bacterium | reverse complement strand
TATATAAGAATTATTCTTCAAAACATTTCCTTTCAACTATAAAAAAATTACGTAATAAATCTATAGATGTATTCATAGATGAAAAGTCTATAGAAAATATGGGGCAAAAAAAATATAGTTCTTTTTCAACACATGTTGGGGTTTTCTCTAAACTGGATAAGTCATTTGATTTTGCAATCTGCATAGGTGGCGATGGTACAATACTAAGGGCAGCTTCTTATATTAACAATCTCTCAATTCCTATAATAGGGATAAACACTGGAAGATTGGGGTTCTTGGCAAAAATTAAAGCCACTAAAATTGATGGAGCAATTAATGCAATAATTAATAAAAAATATGAAATATCTGAAAGGACTTTAGTTACAATTTCATCAACAACTGAGAGTGGAAAAATAAAAAAATTAGGCTATGCTCTTAATGAAATAAGTATAACTAGAAAAAATACTACATCATTAATTACGATTGAGACTAAATTAAATGATAATTATCTTAATACATACTGGGCTGATGGTTTAATTATTGCGACCCCTACTGGATCAACTGGATATTCTCTAAGTTGTGGTGGTCCAATAATAATGCCTGATTCAAAAAATCTAGTTATTACACCAATAGCGCCTCACAATTTGAATGCTAGGCCATTGGTTATCCCTGACAACACAAAGGTTAGTATAAAAATCAGTGGTAGAGAAAATGAATTCTTTGTCTCACTAGATTCCAAAATAACTACTCTTAATAATGAAAATATAATATCTATAAAAAAGGCATCGCATACAATAAAAATGATTGAATTGGAGAAAGAAAATTTCCTTAAGACATTAAGAGACAAGTTATTCTGGGGAAAAGATAAGAGGAATTAAACAATAAAATTAATTGACAGTAGTTTTATAATTAAATTTTTATTTAGAGTTAATGGTATTCAAAACCAAATCAGATGCTTTAAGATTAGTACAATTTATATTAATTATAATATTTAACTATCAGCTTTGTAATAGTCAAATATATGAGATTGGAGGTACTATTGGGGGAACTAATTTTATTGGAGATGTAGGCAATACTACATTTATTAACCCTAATGAATCTGCGTTTGGGGGAATAATCAAATGGAATAGGAGTCCAAGACATTCTTATAGACTTTCATTTATTTCAGCAACAATTAGTGCTAACGATCTAGACTCTAATGATCCTAGAAGAAATGAGCGTGGTTATAATTTTAGTAGTAGTTTAAAAGAACTGTCAGCAGGGATGGAATTCAATTTTTTTGACTATAATCTACATGAATATGATGTCATATTCACTCCTTATCTATATTCAGGAATAATTTATTCTAAATATGAAAATTTATTATTTAATGGAAATAATCTTCAGAACAGTGGTGATTATGAATGGAGTTTTGGAATTCCAATGGTACTAGGAATAAAATATAGAATATTTGAAAAAATTATTTTATCATTTGAAATAGGAGCTAGATATATCTTTTCTGATAAAATTGATGGCAGTCTTCCATATAATGAAGATTTTAATTATACATTTGGTAATGAAAATAATAATGATTGGTATATGTTTTCAGGATTTAATTTAACCTATACATTTGGAAGACAACCGTGTTATTGTAATATAAAATGAATTTAAAAAAGGACATTATTATTGATTCTATCCCAAATCATATTGCTATAATAATGGATGGCAATGGAAGATGGGCAAAACAAAAAAATAAGAGTAGAGATTATGGTCATAAAGAAGGGGAAAAATCTGTAAAAAAAATAGTTAAAGCATGTGCTAAATTAGGTGTTAAAAATCTCACCCTATTTGCATTCTCAACTGAAAATTGGAATAGACCAAAATTAGAAATAAATTTTTTAATGAAATTACTTCTAACTTCTCTAAATCAAGAATTAAAAACTCTAACCAAGAATAATATCAGATTTAAAACAATTGGAAATTTGGAAAAACTTCCTAAAAAACTGGCATCGTATTTGATTAACGTAACTAAAAAAACACAGAATAATAACAGGATGACCTTAACACTCGCGCTAAGTTATGGGGCAAGAGAAGAAATTGTATATGCTATGCAAGCAATTGGGGATAAAGTTAAAAATAACTTAATTTCTTTAAAAAATATTGACGAATCCGTAATAAATCAGCATCTTTACACTCATTATTTACCAGATGTAGATTTATTGATAAGAACAAGTGGTGAAAAAAGAATTAGTAACTTCTTATTATGGCAAATTGCTTATGCTGAGCTTTACTTTACAGAAAAGCTATGGCCTGACTTTTCTAAAGAAGATCTTTATGAGGCAATTGTAAATTATCAACAAAGAGAGCGCAGATTTGGAAAAACCAGCAAACAGATTAATTAAAAACAAATTACAATTGAAAATTAAATTTTTTCTTGCACTTCTTTTGTCTATCTCTTTCAGTCTAAATTTATTTTCTCAGGAAGAAAATAAATCCAGTAAAAATATAATTGGAGAAATAACTGTCTCAGGGAATACTTCTTTCAGTCCTATTACAATTATTACCTATTCAGGACTTAGAGAAGGTGATGAAGTATCAATTCCTGGGGAAAAAATCAGTTCAGCAATAAAAAAATTATGGGAATCAAATCTTTTTAGCTCAGTTGAAGTATTTAGAGTTAAACAATTAGATAATATTGTTGATTTAGAAATAAAACTGATTGATTTACCTGAATTGACTAAACTTGAAATTAGTGGAGTTAAAAAAAGAAAACATGAAGATATAATTAAAGAAAATAAGTTGCAGACAGGAGTTAAAGTAACTGAGAATTTAATTACAACTACCAAGAATTACCTAGAGAATAAGTATAAGAAAAAAGGGTTTTTAAATACAAAGGTGACTATACTTACTGAAGAGGTAATTGATTCAACAAATAAATCTAAGGTAAAAATAGCATTAGACATTAATAAAGGCAATAAGATCAAAATTAAAAAAATTGTATTTGATGGAATAG
>JAAZXZ010000020.1 GCA_014239895.1 Flavobacteriaceae bacterium | reverse complement strand
TGGGATGCAGCTGATCCAAATCACACTTTTAGCCAATGCTCAATTTTATCCATTGAAGGACTAGAAGCTTCATGCAGTTGCCCTGATGAAAATAAATATAGCTTAATAACAGGTCAATCCCTAGAGACTCAATTAAACTGTGCTTTAAAAACATACAGAGTAGATCAAGTTGGAAGTAACTTGCTTATTACTAGTTTCTAAAACTTAAAAGTAATTCCTAACAAATAATTTCGTGTAGCTTGAGGGTAATATCCAACTCCTTCATATGTTACTGCCTGATTAGGATTAGTCAATGTATCATCATAGGTATAATGATAGCCATGATTGACATATAATTTGTTGAATAAATTATTAACTAATAAGCTCACAGAAATATTATCAATTAAATCAGGTATTGAAAATTGATAGAACACATTAAAATCTACAATAGTAAATGAATCTAATTTTGACATACTAGAGTTTATATTTGACATGTATTGGTCAGAAATATATTTAGTATTTAAGCCAAGATCTAGATTGTCTACAAGTTCATAATTAAAAGAAATTACACCAATTAAATTTGGAGAAAATGAAAGATCAGTATCTCCAAAATTTTGTAATTCTCCATCATATACATAATAAAAATTCTTGTTTTTATTTATGCTTCCTGTAATATTAGTATATAATGTTAGCTTATTCCCTAAACTTCTAGTGTCTTCAATTTCTACTCCTAATCTGTAGCTTTTACCACTGTTAGTTTTAATTCTATTACCTACATCATCAATCTGTCCAGTTAAAACTAATTGATTAGTGTAATTCATGAAATATAAATTAGCCTTAGACTGAGAATTATTGGTTTTGCTTTTATAGCCCAATTCAAAATCATCTAATTCCTCATGATTGGGATTCCCATTTGAAAAATCAGTTCTAGAAGGCTCACGATTAGCTCTGGCATAAGAAAAGTAAAACTCATTTCTGCTATTCATTTTGTAATAAATACCAAGTTTAGGATTAAAAAACCTATATTTTTTATCTATTGCTTCTAGTGGAATATCCCCTAGGTTCCCATGCACATGACCGTCATGAGTTGCAAATTCACCTGGAAGACTAGCTTCATAATTAATACTTCTTAATTGAAGATCCGCAAATAATGAAATCTTTTCATTTAAATGGTAGTCTAATTTTGAATATAGGTTTAGTTCTGTTTTATCTCCATAAAGGTCATAGTACTTATGTCTGATCTCAGATTCACCAGCATGTCTAGCCCATATTACTTCACCAA
This sequence comes from Flavobacteriaceae bacterium, assembly GCA_014239895.1. GTDB lineage: Bacteria > Bacteroidota > Bacteroidia > Flavobacteriales > Flavobacteriaceae. The sequence goes on along the minus strand of JAAZXZ010000020.1, from coordinate 1,431 downwards.
AGTGTTTTCCATAATAATTATTCCATGACCCTCCTAGAATTAATTCGTACTTATTAGTAGTATTAATAAAATTGAAAACTGTACCATAAAAATCATTATCCAACCATTTTCTTCTAATAAGATCGGTTAATTCTTCCTCTTCTTCATCTTCGTCTTCATCCTCGTCTTCATCTTCATGATGATGAGCTAAACCATAATCTTCCATGTGTTGATCTTCAAGATATTCTTCATAATACCCTCTTCCATAAGTATAGTGTAAACTAAGATTAGAAACCCAATTATTATTTAGTCTCTGATTCCAATGAAATTGATAGTGGTCTTGCTTATAATTATCCTCCTGATTATCATAAAAGTGTATGTTGCCTTCATCATCAGTATATAAGCCAGCAGGGTTATATGTTCTGTCATTTTCTAAAGTAGCTCCATCAATACCAAACCAAGATTGATAGGTAATTTCATGTCCAGCCATATTTAAAAACTTTAATACAGTTTCATCAGTCTCATATATAGCTTGAAGAAAATAAGATCTTAAATTAGAACTCGCTCTATCTACATATCCATCTGATTCAATTTTTGATAGCCTACCGCTAAACTCTATTTTATCATTTAAAAGCCCTGTTGAAAAATTAAATGTATTTTTTCGAGTTCCATAGCTCCCAAATGAAGTTGAATATTCACTTATAGGTTCATTGGAATGAACATCTGTTAGTATATTTATACTTCCTCCAAAAGCACCAGCTCCATTCGTTGAAGTTCCAACACCTCTTTGAATTTGAATGTTGTTAATAGAAGAAGACAAATCTGGAAGATCAACCCAATAAGAATTTAGAGATTCTGCATCATTTAATGGAATTCCATTAATTGTGACATTTATCCTAGTTTCATCAGAGCCCCTAATATGCATAGCTGAATATCCAATGCCATTTCCAGAATCACTATGAGTAATAACACCCGGTGTGTATTTTAGCAATGTAGGGATATCCTGCCCAATATTGAATGGTCGTAATTCTTCTCTAGTTATTTCTGAATAGGTAACAGGTGTATCATCTGATGCTCTAAAGGCTGCAACTATAACCTCTTCTAAATGAACATCTACAATTGTTAAAGAATCCTTTTCTGTGACTTGAGAAATATTTTTATTTGTATATAATAAGCATAATGCCATAAAGGCATATGAAATGATTTTTTTCATGATTTTTATTTTTTATTTGATCAATTGTTAATGTTGAAATTAATTTTAACAATTTGAAGGAGGGCCTCTAGAATCAAAATAAAATAAAAAATTAGAAATATAAAGTTTAGTATAAACTAGATTTAGTTTATATATTTTAGATAATTGCTCATAGTTTTTATCAAAATTCTCAAAACTATAATCATAAGTTGTATTGAAAAAGTAACAAATAGAACAGTCCATTTCTAATTGATGAACAT
>JAAZXZ010000048.1 GCA_014239895.1 Flavobacteriaceae bacterium | reverse complement strand
AACTTGCCTCAATATGATATACCCAGGTATTTTCTGGAACACCTACAACATTAAAAATTGTATTAGTCCATGTTTTGCCTCCATCAGTTGTGACTTGTATATTACCATCATCAGTTCCCACCCATACAATATTTTCATCTAGTGGGGATTCTGCAATAGTAAAAATTGTTGTATGATTCTCAGCTCCAGAATTATCCATTGATAAACCACCAGAATCTTCTTGATTCTGTTTTTTTGGATCATTTGTTGTTAAATCTGGAGATATTATTTCCCATCCATCTCCCATATCTTCAGATTTATGCAAATATTGACTCCCAACATAAAGCCTATCATGTTTATTAGAGCTAGTCGCTATTGGTGCATTCCAATTAAATCTATAGTCTTCGTAACCACTTACAGCAAGAGGTTGTATAGTTTTTACTAAATTATTATCAACATCATATCTCCAAACATTTTCAGCTCCTTGCATTTCAGAATATATAATATTTTTTGTTGGATGTCTAAGTACTCTAAAACCATCTCCTTGCCCTACTGGATTCCACTCTTTAGCAGTTATTCCGCCTGGAGCAAATGATGGCCCATACCATGACCCATTATCTTGTAGCCCGCCATAAACATTATATGGAGTGTCATTATCGACACTAATATGATAAAATTGTGATAAAGGTAGATTTTCAACAATTTCCATTGTTGTTCCTTTGTTCCAAGATCTATATACACCTCCATCTGTACCAACATATAATATGTCAGAATTATTTATATCAAAAATTACATCATGAATATCACTATGCATAAATCCTAAATCTTTAAAAGTCTTACCCCCATCTTTAGAAATAGATCCGGATAGACCACCTTTAATAATAATATTTTCATCTTTAGGATCTACAACTAGTCTAGAGAAATAAAAGGGCCTTACAGTGATTCCAAAATCATTATTCATTTGTTCCCAACTATCACCAGCATCCATACTTTTATAAAGACCTTTCTTTTCATCTTTTTCTGCTTCAATAACAGTATATATTACATCTGGATTTGAATTAGCTACTGCAATTGCTAGTCTACCTAGTTTTCCTTCAGGAAATCCATTATGTATTTTTTCCCAACTACTTCCACCATCACTTGATTTGTATAATGCACTATTATTGCCTCCAGAATTAAACGACCAACCCGTTCTTCTAAATTCCCACATGGAGGCATAGATTATGTTTGGGTTTTTAGGATCAATTGCTAGATCAGCACAGCCCGTTGATTGATTAACATATAAAATTTTCTCCCAAGTAACCCCACCATCAGTTGTTTTATACACTCCTCTTTCTTCACTATCGGACCAAAGAGCACCTAACACACCAACAATAATTTCTTTTGAATTATTTGGGTTAACAATAATATTTGCAATTCTCTCTGATTTCTCAAATCCAATTTTTTCCCAATTGGTTCCTCCATCATTTGATTTATATAGGCCATCTCCAACTGAAACACTATTTCTTGGCCATGTTTCTCCTGTTCCAACATATATTGTATTGTCAGGATCATTAGGGTCGATTTCAATAGCTCCAATAGATTGACAATATTCATCAAAAATTGGATTAAATGTTGTTCCAGCATCGTTTGACTTCCATACTCCACCACCCGCAGCTCCAGCATAGATAATTTTTGCATCCGTAGGATGATTTTCCATATCATTGATTCTACCACTCATAACAGCTGGACCTATATGTCTAGCTCGTAGATCACCAAAGTAATTTTCTAATTTAATATTTGACTGTGTATAAGATGTGTTTTGAAATAAAAACACAGCAATGCAAACTAAAAATATCTTTTTCATAGTTTATTGAATTAATTGAGAATGTATTTGTTAACTAGTTTTCTTCTGGAGTTTCTTCAGGAAAAGCAAATTCACTATCATCAACAGTTGGATTGATTTCAATGCTATCCATTGTAATTGGAGCACCTGGCTGACCTTTTACTCCTTGAGTCATTGAAAAAGGCATATATATATTACCTGCTTCTTGATAATCACTCAATTTAATTTCAGAGACCATTCCTTTACCAGGACCAACTGTTATTTCTTCATGTACTTGAATAGGCACAAAATTTTCATTATCAAAGAAATAATATGCAATACTTGGCACTTCTTTGCCTTCTATAATATTTGGGGTTGTTGTAAGTTTAATCTTGAATGTTTCAGAGCCATCCACATTCTCAGTCCCTACTAATTCGGCTGTAAATCCTTTTTCTTTATAGTTTAAAAAGGGATCTGGAAATTGATTCATTTCATTTTTAACCATATTTGTTGATTCTTCATCACTTTTTTCAGCTTTCTGAGTCATGAAATTTGAGCTCCATAGTACTTCTCCATCAAAGACTCCTTGTTTTATACTCTGTCCTTGAAAGTTTATAGTTGTCATCATTTTTCCACTCTTTAACTGCACGATTTCAATAGGAATTTCCATTCCACCTTGATTAACTTTTGCACTCATTTTAACGCCTTCTATTTTCTCCCAATTTTCTACTCCTCCAGTATTTTCAAAATAATTATCAATTATTTCATCTACTGTTTGCGCATTTATTGTATAAGAACAAATTAAAGTGACTAAAACAAATAGTCTATTAAGCATTTTCATTTTGGTTTATTTTAAAATTAACAGATCGCAATTTACAGATTACTTTACAATATTTAAAGAATTATAAGTTAAATTTGTTATAAATGATAATTATCATAATATATGATAAATGAGATAAGAATTTTTTCTCCTGCAACAGTGTCTAATGTTGCCTGTGGTTTTGATGTTCTTGGATTTGCATTGGATTCTATTGGTGATGAAATGATTGTAAGGAAAACAGCCCAGAAGGGATTAATAATTAATAATGTTTCTGGATTTGATCTTCCTATGGATATTAAAAAAAATGTTGCAACTGTTTCTGCATCTGAATTAATTGAAAAATTAAAACCAGATTGTGGTTTTGAAATAGAATTCATAAAAAAAATAAAACCAGGAAGTGGAATAGGCAGTAGTGGAGCTAGCGCAGCAGGCAGTGTATATGCTATAAACAAATTAATGGGAGACCCATTTACTATGGGTGATCTTATAAAGTTTGCAATGAAAGATATGCAAGAAGATGGTATGTTTGAGCATCCAGATAATATTGCTCCTGCATTATTGGGAGGTTTTGTTTTAGTAAAAAGCATTTCTCCTTTAGAAATTATAAAAATACCATTCCCAAATGATCTGTATTGTACAATTGTTCATCCTAAGATTGAAGTAAAAACTTCATATTCAAGAAGTATTTTACCAAATGATGTTAGTTTAGAAGATGCCACGAAACAATTGGCAAATTTTGGCAGTCTTATACATGGTCTTCATACAAATGATTATGATTTAATAAAATCATCACTAAACGATCATTTAATTGAAAGGCATCGAAGCAAGCTTATTCCAAAATTTCAAGAAATAAAATCAGAGTGTTTGTCTAGCGGAGCATTAGGGTGTTCCATTTCTGGTTCAGGTCCATCAATTTTTGCCTTGAGTCGGGGAATTGATAGTGCTAAGCATGTAGAAGAATCTATTAATAGAGTTTATTCTGGATCTGGATTAGAATTTTCAACATACGTTTCTAAAATAAATGATCGGGGAGTAGAGGTAATTGAAAATAAATAATATTTATTTTACTAATTTTTTAACTCCATTCTTTCGGACCTATATAAAACATCTGATTGTCCCCAGCCAGGTTTATTTATATCTCTATTTATATTTTTAAAAAAAATAGTTGCTTCAAATACTTCTTTGTTATCTTCAGGTGAAACTTCAACAATTTTTGCTCTGTGAACATTTCTAGGACTTAGAAACCCAGAAGTCATTAATATGTTTTTTGTTTTAGGAAGTAAATCTACATCACTTACAATTGTAGAGAACAACTCAACTCCTCTGCTTTTGCCATATTCCCAAACTTGCTCAAAAGTTTTATCATTATCATTCACTTTATATTCTACTGCTCTAGAATATTTATTCTCATTACCATAATTTCTAAATGAACCATTATCAAATACAATAATATTT
>JAAZXZ010000127.1 GCA_014239895.1 Flavobacteriaceae bacterium | reverse complement strand
GTTACAATTATAAACTCTCATGACATGAATTCTGTTATGGAAATTGGTGAAAAAATAATTTTTTTAAAAGAAGGAAACAAAGAATGGGAAGGAAGTAAACACACTATTTTCAAAACTGACAATAAATCAGTAACTAACTTTGTGTATTCTTCAAATTTATATAAAAAAGTAAGAGAAATGTATATAAAAAATAGTTAGACTATTCTATTTCTTTCAGACCTGTTAAAGATGAAGAACTCCTAATTTTATTTCCTAAACCATCAACCATTTTAATATTATATTTTCTACATACTGCTGATTCTGGAACTTCTGAAGTAGCTCTATCTCCACCATTTGCAAAAATATCAGGTTTTAATTCTTCTAAAGATCTACAAACTGATTTGTCATTGTCAATTGAAAGAAATACATCATCAACAATTCCAAGAGATTTAACAATTCTAACCCTATCTAATTCATCCATGAATGGTTTTCCTTTTTTCAAAGTACACTGATGGTTATTGTTAACTATAACAATTAATCTGTTGCCAAGTTTTTTTGCAAGTTCTAAATATTCAAGATGCCCAACATGAATAGGGTCAAAATAGCCACTTACCGCTATACTAGTTATTTTTTTACTCATATTTACACTAATTCAATTTCTGCATTTGGATTAAATAGATATGTCCTTCCTGATGCTATTTCCTTGCATTTATACCTTTTTCTTAATTTTTCCTCAAGAATAAATGCTCTTCCATTGTATATCTTAAACTTACTTCCATTATTTATTTCAAAAATATACTTTTTTTCTTTATTAAAATCATAAGATCTTAAAGCTAAAGACAAGTTAAAATCTGTATCAGTAGAAGCTTTAGGGTTTTTAATGTAGTTAGAGATGTATGAAAGTAAATCACTTGGGAAAATTTTAGGATTCAATAATGGGAGCATCATATATTTAAATGTTTGCTTCCATTCCTGACCATGAGGTCTTACTTTTTTATCATAAATTTTATATACCTTATAATGCGCAATTTCATGAATTAATGTTATTAAAAATCTATATGAATTTAAATTAGAATTTATTGTAATTTGACATTCTCCATTTTTTAGTACCCTAAAATCTCCATGTTTTGTTCTTCTTTCTTTCTTAACAAGCAAGCTAATTTTATTTTCACTTAAAATCTTATTAAGATAATCTCTAGAGTTCAACGGTATATATTTTAGAATAGAACTATTCATCTTTTAGGAGTTATATCAGAAACTAAAACAACACCTCCATTAGAAAGGCTATTGGTATTAAGAGAAAAATTATATATATATTCAGCCATTTCACCAGCACTACATGGAGCCTTATATCCAGGAAATGCTTTTTCTAACATTTTTGTTTGAACTGCTCCAAGTGCAAGTACATTGAAAAATATTCCTGAATTTTTATATTCTTCTGCAAGCAATTCTGTTAAAGTTATCAATGCCCCCTTACTAGAACTATAAGCTGAAAGACCAGAAAATTTGGCACTTCCCTGTACACCACCAACTGAACTAATATTTACTATATGACTGCCTTTTTTTGCAAATGGAAGTATATTATTAATAATTGCTGCTACCCCAAAAACATTAGAAGAATACACTTTATTAAAATCTTCAGTAGTTGTTTCAGAAAAAGGTTTATTAATTAAAACTCCAGCATTATTAATTAAAATATCTACGTGTTTCCAATTTTTTGATATATATTCTATAAGCACTTTGTGATCAGAATTATT
>JAAZXZ010000088.1 GCA_014239895.1 Flavobacteriaceae bacterium | reverse complement strand
CCAAATTTCATGCATAGGAGCTCCCTTGCTACTATAGCCAGAATGATCCCATTCATTATTTTCAATAGAATAACTGAATTGTAAACTTAGCCCAGCTTTAGAATTATCCCTTGAAAAGAACTCTATATTTTCAGTGTATATGCCATCAATTGTTGAATAAGAGCCTCCTCCAGTTCCCATAAACCTTTTTGTTTCAGTATTATATGCTATCCATTGGAATCTTTCCCCTGATAAAATCTTCATTGTTTTTCTAGGACCACTAGTATCTCTCATTTGTTTATTTCCATCTCTAACCCTTCCTGCCATTAACCATGCGCCTTGAAGTTCACCAGGAGAACCATCATCAATCCTGTAAAATGTCCAGTTAGATTCAGGAATTGATAAAGATGAATCAGTTAATTCAACTTGGAAAGTTACAACCTCTCCAACTCTTTCTGCATTTCCAGTATCAAATTCAACTTTTTCTGTCATCATATTCCCATTAATCTTCCATGTTCCACCATTCGAGTATACAAATTCTCCTGATTCTGATTTGAAGACGCTTATTACTTGATATCCTTCAGCAAAAATTACTACACTCTTGAGTTTTTCACCATCCTTAGATATATGGTCCATTTCCCAAGCACCAATTATACTTTGACTATTAGCACTTAGACTACATAAAACGATTAATAATAAAAAAAACTTTTTCATTTAGCCCAATTATTTTGAATTTTCATTACTTGTTCAATAACATCCCTTACAGCACCCATTCCACCATTTTTATGAGAAACATAGGAGCAAAGTTTTTTTACTTCAGGTGTAGCATCTTGCGGACAGCAAGGTAGACCAACTGTTTTTAATATAGGTATATCTGGAATATCATCTCCCATAAAGAGTATATTCTTTTTATCTATATTATGCTTTTTTATAAATGAATTTAGTTGTTCAATTTTATTTTCTGAACCAAGATGTATTTCCTTAATTCCTAAGCTTTCAAATCTTTTCCTTATATTTTCATTAGTCCCCCCTGAAATTATACACATATTATAACCACTTTCAATAGCTGCTTTTAATGCATAACCATCTTTAACATTCATTTTTCTTAGCATATTACCCTCAGAGTCAATTAACAGAGATCCATCAGTAAGTACACCATCAATATCAAAGATAAATGTTGAAATATTCTTTAAGTCTTCTTTATAATTATTTTCCATATTTATCTTGAATTAGTTTTGTCATGAATTCATATAATCTTTTATGGTCTTGTTTCTTTAGCGCTTTTATATGATTTATTATAATTCCATTATTATTCCTAATTGCTGGACCAGTTTGCACATTTTCAGGATCTAATTTATGAATTTTATCTACTGTCTCGTCAATAAGGGGTTTTAAAATATTAAAATCTAAGTTTTTATTGTCAAGAATTTCTTTAGCAATTGTGAACATATGATTCACAAAATTATTAGAAAAAATTGCAGCTAAATGAAGTGTTCTTCTTTCTTCATAATTTATTTTATAAGATTTGCAATCAATATATTTTGATATTTTTTCTAATAACATCAAATCTTGATT
>JAAZXZ010000100.1 GCA_014239895.1 Flavobacteriaceae bacterium | reverse complement strand
CATGGAAAATTAGAAGATGAAATTAAAACTACTGAATCATCACTAATTGTAAATGGTAATTCTATTAGGATAACATCAGAAAGAGACCCCTCTAATATAAATTGGGGAGAGCTTGATATAGATGTTGTAGCAGAATGTACAGGAATTTTTACTACTATGGAAAAAGCTCAAGCTCATATTGATGCTGGAGCAAAAAAGGTAGCTGTTTCAGCTCCATCCAAAGATATTCCAATGTTTGTAATGGGTGTAAATAGTAATGATATTACAAAAGAGCATAGAATTGTTTCAAATGCCTCCTGTACAACTAATTGTTTAGCACCTATTGCAAAAGTTTTGCATGATAATTTTGGAATTAAAGAAGGCCTTATGACCACTGTTCATGCTGCTACTGCTACTCAGATGATTGTTGATGGTCCTGCAAAGAATTATAGACTTGGAAGATCTGCATTAAACAATATTATTCCTTCCTCTACTGGAGCCGCTATAGCAGTCGGAAAGGTTATTCCTTCTCTAAACGGAAAATTAACAGGTATGGCTTTTAGAATACCAACAGCAGATGTTTCTGTTGTTGATTTGACAGTTATATTAGATAAAAGTACATCGTATGAAGAAATTAAAAGTGTTTTCAAAGAAGCAGCAGAAAACTCATTAAAAGGTGTTCTTTTTTATACAGAAGAAGCTGTAGTTTCACAAGATTTTGTTGGCTCACCTCACACAAGTAATTTTGATGCAAATGCTGGGATTGAATTAAGTCCTACATTTTATAAAATAATTTCATGGTATGATAATGAGTATGGCTATTCTACAAAACTTGTAGAACTAATGGCAGAAATACATAATAAAAGCTAATAAAACAATCAACAATGATTTTAATTGTAGACAGTGGTTCCACTAAAACTGATTGGACAGGTGTAAATGAAAAAGGAGATGTAGCTTTTGAGACACAAACCTTAGGTTTAAATCCTCAAGTTTTAGACAGTAATATAATTAAGGAACGAATAGTAAATAACTATGATCTCTACAGATTCAGAAAACAGGTAGATAAGCTTTATTTTTATGGAGCTGGATGTGGCACTAAACCCCCTAGAGTATTGATTAATAAAGTATTTGAAGAAGTTTTTATTAATGCTACCGAAATATCAGTAAAAGAAGATACATATGCAGCAATATACGCAACTACAAATATTGGTGAGAAATCAATAGTTTGTATAATTGGAACAGGATCAAACTGCACATATTTTGATGGACGGAAAGTTTATCAAAAAGTTACTTCCCTTGGCTATATACTAATGGATGATGCTAGTGGAAATTATTTTGGCAGACAACTACTAAGAGATTTTTATTTTAACAGAATGCCTGAAGAAATATCTAAGAAATTTGAACTAGAGTTTGATTTAAAAGCAGACACAATAAAAGATAAGCTATATAAACATCCTAACCCCAGCACTTATCTTGCAACCTTTGCTAGGTTTTTAATTAATAACAATGATTCAGAATATAGTCAGTCATTAATTAGAAAAGGGTTTGAATTATTTATTGAAAGACAGATACTTCAATTTTCTGATGCCAAAGAAGTATTAATCCATTTTACTGGTTCTATTTCTTTTTATCTTCGCGAAGAACTTGAGTCTTGCTTAAAAAAATATAATTTAAAAGCAGGAAATATTATCAGAAGACCAATTGAGGGATTATTAAATTACCACAAAAGAAACCTATAGATTAAATATCTATTTACAGGCAATCATAGAAATTTCAACATTTACATCTTTAGGCAGTCTACTTACTTCAACAGTTTCTCTGGCAGGAGCTTGGTCATTACTAAAATAGGACCCATAAACCTCATTAACTTGTTGAAAATCATCCATATCAGATAGGAATATTGTGGTTTTTACAACATTCTTAAATGATAAATTAGCTTCTTCAAGAATTGATTTTAGATTCTCCATAACTTGTTTAGTCTCTGTTTGTATATCATCTAGAACTAACTCATCTGTATTTGGGTCAAATGCTACT
>JAAZXZ010000115.1 GCA_014239895.1 Flavobacteriaceae bacterium | reverse complement strand
CTGGACAAATTGATTGACAGGTTGTAAAGAAAAAGTCAGCAACGTAAATTTTATCATCATAAAATGCTTGTGTAATTGTATCTCCATTTTGATTAATTAGATTAAAATCTGAAACAGTATGATACTTAATTCTATGGGCAACAGAAGCGTCTACAAGCTTTGAATTTACCTGTGCAGGCTGGTATATAGGAAGGGTTGGTTTAGGTTTTAGTATAGAATAAAAAATACTAACAGCAATGATTCCAAAAATCAAAAACATTGCTGTTGTTATTAAATCTCTTTTTCTAAAAAGTTTCATTAGATTCAATATTGTTTAATATCAAAAATACGATAGATTCGTTATTTAATTACTAATTTTACTTTCAAATTTTTTTAAATAACATGAGGCCAATTGCTTTATTCTTTTTTTTATTTCCAATTTTATTTATTGGTCAAAATCACAATCAGGAACTAAATGATATAGTTGCTTTTGAATCAAGTATTGCAGAAAAAAAAATTGATTTTAAGGCTAGCATGAGCACAGCTAACTATGATTTAAAATACCATAAATTAGAATTTGAGTTAGATCCATCAAGCTCTTTTATAGAAGGAGAAATTACCTCTCATTATGTTCCAAATGAGGATATAGCACAAATTGTTTTTGACCTAACAGACAATATGGAAGTTTCTGGGGTATACCATTTGTATTCGGGGGTTGCATTAGATTTTACACAAAATTCTGATGATGAATTAATTATTGATTTATTACAAACTCAAGCAGCTGGAGTTAAAGATTCTTTAAAGGTTGTTTATTCTGGAAACCCAATAAGCTCTGGATTTGGCTCTTATGAACAAGACTATCACGATGGAGCACCTATTATATGGACATTGTCAGAGCCATATGGCGCTAAGGGTTGGTGGCCGTGCAAGCAAGATCTTAATGACAAAATTGATTCAATAGATGTTTTTATTACTACTCCTAAATATAATTCTAATAATCAAGAAAACATTGCTGTTTCAAATGGTCTAGAAATTAGTCAAATTACTATTGGCCAAAATAAAACAACTCATTTTAGGCATCAATATCCTATCCCAGCATATCTTATAGCGATTGCCGTAACTAATTATTTAACTTATAATCATGAGGTAGATAATAACGGCTCTCCATTTGAAATTGTTAATTATGTATACCCTGAGAGTTATGATTATGCAAATCAAAGTACTCCTGTAACAGTAGATATTATGAATTTTTTTACTAATATTTTTGAGGAATATCCATTCTCAGATGAAAAGTATGGGCATGCACAATTTGGTTGGGGCGGAGGAATGGAGCATACAACAGTTTCTTTCATGGGGGGATTTAGTCGAGGATTAATAGCGCATGAATTAGCTCACCAATGGTTTGGCAATAAGGTTACTTGTGGAAGTTGGAATGATATTTGGCTAAATGAGGGGTTTGCAACATATTTATCAGGATTAGTCATAGAAAATTTTGATGGCGGTCAAGATTTTAACGATTGGAAACAGAATAGAATTAATTCAATTACAGGACAGCCTGATGGATCAGTATATATTAATGAAGATAACCCAAGTAGTTCTAGAATTTTTAGCGGCAGACTTTCCTATAGCAAGGGAGCACTAGTATTACATATGCTTCGAAAAGAGCTAGATGATACATTGTTTTTTGAGAGTCTTCAAAATTATTTAGTAGACCCAGATTTTTCTTATGGTTATGCTACATCGGACGAGTTTATAGCATCTGTTGAAGAATCAACACAGGAAGATTTAACAGAGTTTTTTAATGACTGGCTCTATGGCGAGGGGTATCCAACCTACACGATTGAATGGAGTCAGCCAAGTGAAAATTTAGCTAGATTTGTAATCAATCAAACACAAAGTCATTCGAGTGTTGACTTTTTTGAGTCTAAAATAACTTTGAAATTAAATGGAACTAATGGCGAAACCCTTACAACTACTTTCGACAACACCTACAATGGACAAGAGTTTTTTCAGACAGTTTTATTTGATATATCTGATGTAGAATTTGACCCATATTATGATATTATTTCAAAAAATAATGAAGTCGTTTTATCTTTAGCTTCTAATGATATTCAAAACGATATTTCAATTTTCCCAACACCAACTAGTAATAAGTTTAAAATTATTAAACCAAGAGATCTAACGATAGATTCTTTAGCTATTTATAATACTGCTGGTCAAAATATAGCTACCATGAAATATAAAAAATATATAGATGTGAGAGGCTTTAGCTCTGGGCAATATTTTATCAAATTTTATTCTGATAGAGGACTTATATTTAAGCCTCTTTTGATCAAATAATAGCATACCTTATTTTTTTTAATTAACTATTATTAATTTACATTTGTCCTCAATTAATTTTATTTATTAATATGGAAATT
>JAAZXZ010000125.1 GCA_014239895.1 Flavobacteriaceae bacterium | reverse complement strand
ACATGGTAGCTGCAGGAAAGAAGCTGAAAAACTTTGTCTTATATCCGACAATTATAAAAATTGGAGCTAAGAACTCAGAAAAAACAGCAAGAATAAAAGTAGGGGCTTCTCCAATTCCAATTGGATTAGAAAAACTTAAATCTCCTTCGATTAACCTATTCAATTTTCCCAAGCCGTGACCATAAATCAATGAACCTGCAAAAACTACCCTTAATATTAATAAAGCTATATTATTCATTTTATATTATTTATACTTCTATTCAAATTTAGTTAAAAAAAACATTTTTTCATTTCTTCTTTTTATTAATTTTACAAATATACTATCGACAATTGGATCAATACCAAACAATGAAAAAAATATTTTTTTTATTTTTTATTTTAACTGCTCTCTCATGTAAAACAGTTTATATGACAAAGCCATTTTCAGAATCTGAAGTTCCAAAAGCTCCTGATTATTCAAATCTAAATTCTTGGATAGCACATCCAGAAATTAAAGATTCAATATTGAGTAATTTTTATCCTGAAAACATAGATAAACTTAGAGCTGATGTTTTCTATATATATCCGACCTTAATTACAGATAAAAAAAATAATTCTTGGAATGCAGATATCTATGATGAAAAACAAAACGATATAATTAGAGGTACAGCAATACAATATCAAGCTTCTGCATGGGCAAAAGCGGGAAAAATATATAGTCCTATATATAGACAAGCTCATTACAGGGTGTTTTTTGAACCCTACACTAATAATGGAGGGTTACTTGCAGGAGAGATTGCTTACAAGGATATTAAACGTGCTTTTACCTACTATATTGATAATCTAAACAATGGGAGGCCTATTATAATCGCTGGGCATAGTCAAGGAGCCGCGCATTGTAAAATGCTGCTAAGAGATTTCTTTGATGGAACTCAGCTAAAAGATAGATTAATTGCAGCATATTTAATTGGAACAAATATTAAAGAGGACTATTTTAAAGAACTTAAACCAATGTACAATCCTAAAGAAAATAAAGGTTATGTTTCATGGAATACATATAGAAAGAATAAGAATCCCAGGGAAAATTTTGATCCAGCATATTTTAGTTGGAAAAACAACTCAGTTGTTGTCAATCCTATAACATGGGATAATTCTGCAAGTACAGAATTTGATCAGCACAAAGGACTTCTTTTCTATAATAATAAAATATATCCAAAGACAATTAAAATTAAAGTATTTGATGGAATTGTATGGTCAAATGTTCCCAAAAAAATACCTAAAAGAATACTACTTTCACTAGTAAAAAATTATCATATTGGAGATATAAATTTCTTTTGGAAAGATATAAGTGAAAATGCAGTAATTAGAACAAAAAACTTTTTCAATAAAAACTCCAAAATGTTAAAAATGTAAGATTTTTATGCTAACAGATATAAATAAATAACTACACCTGCAAATTTATATTAAATAATTAAAAAATAAAAAAAAACGATTATATGAGTAACTCTTTGTTTTTTTCAGAGAAAAAACCTATCTTTAAGCTATTAATAATTTAAAAACTAAAAAGACATGGGTTATACTCACACAAACAGTAAAGGAAGAACTTACCACCTACACTCTAAAGATGTAGTGTTAAAAGGAGGAAGAAATCAAACAATTTATTATTTCGCAAAAGACTCAAGGCCTAACGCTTGTGATCTGCCATCAGGTAAATCTGTAGTAGAAAACACAAAAACTGGTCTTCCGTTCTTAAAAGGATAATAATAAGTTTTTAAAATTATTTAAAAAACCCTCTTAAGAGGGTTTTTTTTGTTAGTCATGTTATCATCAAATATTATCTTTGTACTTATAGATTAATAACTAATAGAATTTATGATATCATATCTAAAAGAAAAAATATCTCAAAACACGTATATATATTGGATAATTAATACAAATTTTTATAGTTTACATTATAGTAATAATGAAAAAGCTATTAATTTGATTAAGAAACTAAAATAAATATTATGGTTTTATTAGTAATGGCAGCAGGTAGTGGCAGTAGGTATGGGAAACTCAAACAATTTGATGATTTAGGTCCTAATAAAGAATTTTTGCTAGAATTCGGTATATATGACGCAATTCAAAATGACTTTAATCACATAGTGTTAATTACAAAAAAAGATAACAAAGACTATTTATATGATTATTTAAGGCCAAGGATTCCTAGTTCAATAAAAATAGATGTGATTATTCAAGAAGTAAGTAATTTGCCAAACAATATTACTGCTCATCCTAAAAGAATAAAACCTTGGGGCACAGCACATGCCGTTTGGTGCGCTAAAGATGTAATAAAAACTGGATTTGCAATAATAAATGCTGATGATTTTTATGATAAAAATGCTTTTAAAAATGCTGCTAATTTTCTTAAATCAAATCCTAATAAATCAACTTATGCTTTAATTACATATAAATTAAAAAATACACTATCAGAATTTGGAAGTGTTTCCAGAGGTGTGTGTAAAGAAAAAGATGGAAAATTAACATCAATTATTGAACATTTAGAAATTCAAAGAAAAGAAGGTATAATAATAGATCATGACTCAGAAAATATACTACAAGAAGATGATTTTGTTTCTATGAATTATTGGGTTTGTAATGAGAGTATCTTTGATTACCTAGAAGAATATATTATTAAAATGTATAATAAATTAGAGAATATAGAAAAAGATGAGATATATCTTCCATTTGCAGCTCAGAGCTTATTGCAAGACAATATAATTGAAATTAGAGTTATTGACTCAGAGAGTAGATGGTTTGGGGTTACCTATGCTGAAGATAAAATAGAAGCAGTTAAAAGCCTGAAACAGTATACAAATAATGGAAATTATCCAAGTCCTCTATGGAATTAACTCAAGTGAATAATAGTAAGCTAAATAACATTCTTTCAAATTTTGATATAAATTCATCAAAATTTAGCTACGAAAAGATTAATACCGGGTATATTAATGATTCCTATTTTATTAGTATAGATGATAAAAAAAAATATGTGCTACAAAAAATAAACACTAATGTTTTTAAAAATATTGATGCAATAAAAAATAACATTAGTTTATCTATTAGTAATCTAAAAGATTTAGGTTACCACAAAATAAAATTTATTGATCCCATAAACCAAGCATTATTCTACAATTCAGGTAGAGGTTACTGGAGATTAATGGAATATGTCAAAGGAAGTTATACAAAAGATAATGCCGAAAATAATAACGATGCATTTGAAGCTGGCAGAATAATTAGCTTATTTCATATTTTATTAAAAGATGTGAATCCAGAAAAATGTATTGACACGTTGGATGATTTTCATAATCTTCCTTATAGGATAAAAGAATTTGAAGAATCTTTAAAAAACACAAATGACAATTTAAAAGAAGAATGTAAAGAAGAAATTAATTTTTCTAGAGAGATGTTTGACAGATTAATTGTTTTCTATAATTCAAATTTGCCAGAGAGAATATGCCATAATGATGCCAAATTAAATAATATACTTTTTAGTAGTACTAATAAAGGTTTATGTATGATAGATTTAGATACTATAATGAAAGGTTATTTTCACTATGATTTCGGTGATGTAATAAGGACTATAGTAAATCCCGCCTCAGAAGAAGAGAAAGATTTGTCTAAAATACTATTTAATACATCACTTTTTAAAGCTTTTATTGATGGGCTTAAAAGTAATGGTAAATTTTTATCCAGTAAAGAACTTGAATTATTACCTCTATCAACTGCCTTAATGCCATTTATTCATGGATTACGTGCATTAACAGATTATCTTAATGGAAATATCTACTATAAAGTGAGTTACCCAAAACAAAATCTAATTAGATCAAGAAGTTTGTTTACTTTTTCAGAGCTTGCTCTTAAACATCAAGATTTTATGAAGGAAACTATTAAAGAACTATAAATTAATGGATAGTATCATTAAAGACAACGCTATTACCTATTTCAATCCAATCTAATATTCCTCCCTCTAGATTATAGATTTCTTTAAAGCCTAGTTTTGATAATTTGTTTGCAGACAAAGAACTTCTTCTACCTGATCGGCAATAAAGAACAATTGGAGTATTTTTATCTAACTTTTCAACATTTTCAGAAAAGTCATTTGATAGATAATCTATATTTAAAGAATTTTCTATATACCCACTATTATATTCATCATGTGTTCTAACGTCTACTAGAACTGCACTGTTAATCCCAATAAAATCTAATAATTCATCCGAATTCATTTGATTAATCGGAGTATCACTGTTTAGTCCACATGAGAAAAACATAAAAAATGTGAGTACAAAAAAGTAATTGAAAATATTATTCATGATTTATTTATTTTGACCCTCAATTTCACCTTCCCACTCAGTTATTCCTCCTAATAAATTATAGGTTTTAGAAAACCCCATTTCCTTCATCAAAACACATGTATTTGCACTTCTAGATCCTGTTCTACAATATACATAATAGGATTTATTCTTGTCTAGTTTTTCAAGTTCCTGAATAAAATTTTGTGGATTATAAAAGTCTATGTTTGTTGAATTAGGTAATTTTAACTGTTCAAATTCTTCAGAGGTTCTAACATCAAGAATAATAAAATCTTCTTCAGATTCTAATTGAGATCTCCACTTTTGTTGATTTAAGTCTGACATATTAAATTTTAATTGAATAAGCTATAGTTAATATCCTGATTTTTACCTGGTAAATATCAGTTCGTTATCAAAGGAAAGGGCTTCAGTAAATAGGTAGCCATCAGAATTAAAACCTTTAATTCCTTCTATAGAATTTATATTATTATCTACAATATATCTGGTCATAAGACCCCTTGCTCGCTTTGAGAAAATAGCTATTGTTTTATAATTTCCATCTTTTAGCTGCTTAAAATTAGCCGTTATCATTTTTGATTTCAAAACCTTTGTATCTATAGCTTTTATATACTCTATACTAGCGAGATTTAGAAAAATTTCTCCTTCACTTAACTCCTGATTGATAGAATCTGTTAGCTTTCTTCTCCAAAATTCATACAGATTTTTACTGGCTCCTACTGGGATTTTAGTCCCCATTTCTAATCTATAGGGCTGAATTAAATCCAGTGGCTTTAAAAGACCATACAGACCAGAAATAATTCTAACTGTGTCTTGTAAAAAATCTATTTTATTTTCTGCTATTGAATATGCATCAATTCCTCTATAAACATCACCATTAAAAGCATAAATAGCCTGCCTTGAATTAGAAGAATCAAAAGGTAATTTCCAATTATTATTTCTTTGATAATTTAACTCTGCCAAAGAAGGTGAAATACTCATTAACTCAGAAAGCTCCTTAGGAGATTTCTCCCTTAAAATATTATTAAGGTTTTCTGCTTCTTTTAAAAAACAAGCATTTGAATTTGATTCAGTAGGTAGACTTCTAATAAAATCTAATGATTTAGCAGGTGAGATAACAAGTTTCATATAACAAATAAATTTTTCTAAAATTACAAAGGATAGCTATAAATATCAAGATGAAAATGAAAAAATTAGCTATAATTGATGTTTTGCATAAGATTCCCACTTGTCAATACATTGTTGAATGTCTTCAGGGATTTCACTATTAAAAGAAAGATCTTGTTTAGTTTTTGGGTGTTTAAAACCAAGTGTTTTTGCATGCAAGGCTTGCCTTGGTAAAGTCTTAAAACAATTATCTACAAATTGCTTGTATTTAGTAAAAGTAGTTCCCTTTAAGATCAAATCTCCACCATACCTGCTGTCATTAAAAATTGTATGACCAATATGCTTCATATGAACTCTGATTTGATGAGTTCTACCAGTTTCTAAAGTACAACTGACTAGAGTGACATACCCATATCTATTTAAAACCTTATAATGGGTAATAGCAGATTTCCCTTTTTCTATATCATCACCAGAAAAAACAATATTCTGTAATCTATTCTTAGGATTTCTTCCAATATATTCATTTATAGTTCCTGAGTCCTCATTAACATTTCCCCAGACTAGTGCTATATATTCTCTAGTGCTAGTTTTCTTTGCAAATTGTTCTGATAAATCGATCATTGCTTTTTCAGTTTTAGCAATAACTAGAAGTCCGCTTGTTTCTTTATCAATTCTATGAACAAGACCAGGTCTATTTGATGAATTGTTGGGTAGATTTTCAAAATGAAAAATAAGTGCATTTATAAGAGTCCCTGAATAGTTCCCATGACCTGGATGCACTACCATCCCGGCTGGTTTATTTACCACCACCAGTTCATTATCCTCATAAACAATATCTAAATCTATATTTTCAGGTAACAAAAGGTTTTCGTGAGGTGGATATTCAAATAAAACCTTGATCTTATCTCCAGGTTTTACCTTATAATTTGATTTTACTACATTCCCGTCTACCTGGATACTTCCCAATTTGGCTGCTGCTTGGATCTTTGTTCTCGTTGCATTTTCAACAAAATTCATTAGATATTTATCAATCCTAAGAGGACTTTGACCTCTATCTACTGTAAAAGAAAAATGCTCAAACAATGAATTAGAGTTTTCCATTACCTAATTTAAAATCTATAACTGAAGTTTTCCTTAATGTATCCCCTGGTTTTAACTGCTTCCCCTGGTAACTAAAAGAAATTACCTCATCTTTTCCAATATCATCAATATATTCTATTTCACCGATAATAAAACCAAGAGACTCTAATGATTTTCTAGCTTGACGAATAGTGGTCCTCATCACATTTGGAACTTCTACCATTTTAAAGTCAGAAGAATTTATAGTAAGATAAATCTTTCTGCCTTCTTTTACTTTAGAATCAAACTTGGGTTGCTGATCTAAGACTGAAAAAATTTTATAATTGGGATTATAATTTCCCGAATCAAGAATAATATATTTTAGATCTAATTTATCTAACTCAATTGCTACACTATCTAAAGTTTTTCCCTTTAAGTCGGGTACTTTTACATAATCACCATGATCTGTCATAAATCTAAGTGCTATTATTCCAAAAGGCATTGCAAATAAGACAATTAAGATCATATAAAAAATATGTTTAAAAAAATACTTACTAAAAAGAAATCTTAAAAAAGTCATCTAATTGAATTAATTTTTACAAAATTAAACATTTATTAAATAAATGTGATTTAAATATTAACTTTAGCAGAGATTTGTCTTTTCAGATTAGAAATGAAAAAAAATATAGCAATTTTAATGGGTGGCTATTCTAATGAATATAAGATTTCATTAAAAAGCGGAAAAGTTGTATTTGAAACATTAAAAAATAGCAATTATAATTGTTTTCAAATACATGTCCTAAAAGATAAATGGGTCTATGTAAATGAGAGTAAAAAAGAATTTAAAATTGATAAAAATTCATTTACAATAATTGAAAAATCTGAAATTAAATTTGATTGCGCTTTTAATGCAATTCATGGATCTCCAGGTGAAGACGGCTTATTGCATGAATACTTTTCGAAGCTTAACATCCCTATGAGCGGATGCAGTGAATTTCAAGCAAGACTAACCTTTGATAAAATAAAGTGTTTAGAATACCTGAAACCTCATGGAATAAAATGCGCTAAATCATCTATTATTTCAAAGGGTGAAAAAATAGATAGTAATAGTATTATTAAAAATGTTGGACTCCCCTGTTTTGTTAAAGCTAGTAAGTCTGGAAGCAGCTATGGAATAACAAAAGTTTCTAAAATTGAAGATTTTGACAAGGCTGTTACTATTGCTTTTAATGAAGATAATCAGGTGATCGTTGAATCATTTCTTGATGGAATTGAAGTTTCTGTTGGTATCATTTCTTATAATAATGATATTCTAGTACTTCCAATAACTGAAATTGTTACAGATAACGAATTTTTTGATTATAATGCAAAATATAAAGGAGAAGCAGATGAGATAACACCTGCTAGAATTTCAAATCAAATGACCTTACGGATTAAATCTATAGCAAAAAAAATATATGAAATTCTAGATATGAAAGGATTTTCACGAAGTGAATTTATTATTCAAAATGATGAAATATTTTTACTAGAAGTAAATAGTGTTCCAGGATTAACTAATGAGAGTATTCTTCCTAAACAAGCAAATGCAGCTGGAATAGAACTTAAAGACCTATTTAGTAATGCAATTAATGAGGCTATAAATTAAATTTGTAATTTTGAATCATGAAAAAAGCTGTATTTCCTGGGTCTTTTGATCCGTTAACATTAGGACATTGTGATATAATAAATAAGAGTCTAGACCTATTTGATGAAATAGTTCTGGCCATCGGAGTAAACTCAACTAAAGAAAATATGTTCTCTATAGATCAAAGAAAAAAATTTATAAATGATGAATTTGCTAATGAAGAAAAAATAAAAATTTTGACCTATGATGGTTTGACTGTAGATTTTTGCAAAAGCATAAATGCTGATTTTATTGTTAGAGGATTAAGAAATCCAGCTGATTTTGAATTTGAAAAGACTATTGCACAGACCAACAAAAAACTAACAGGAATTGAGACTGTTTTTTTCTTAACATCCCCTGAAACTGCGTACATTTCTTCTTCAATTGTAAGAGAAATTATTACCAATAAAGGTGAATATACTAAGCTTGTTCCTAAATCTGTTAGATGGTGTTAAATCAATAATCTAATATTGGCATAACATTTCTTTTTAATTTTATCAATTTCTAAGCTATTTATCCACTCTGCTCTTATGATTCCTTCCTCAATCTGTGGAGTAAGTTGATTATCTCCTATGGATTTCATCTCAAACCAATAGGTAACTTTTATTCTGTAAGTATTGTTCTTTTTAAAAATATGATAGGTAATTTCTAGTGGTTTCGTAATAACTAATTTTGCTATTCCTGTCTCTTCTTTAACTTCACGTATGGCTGTGTCAGCAATAATTTCATTATCCTCAGCCTTTCCTTTTGGCAAATCCCATTTATTGTTTCTATAAATAAATAAAATCTCCCCTTTTAAATTTATGACCTTCCCTCCTGCTGCTGTTATCTTTGGTAAAAGTTTAAGAAATTTGTTAAGCAGTTTTTCTTTATCTTTTCCAATTATTCTTATAGAGGATATGCTATTTTTTGAAAGATTTTTTAAAGCCTTTTTAAGATTAAAATCTTTATACTTAATATTGTGTACATTTTTCTTGTCAGATTTGGTGTCTGAAATTACAATTGGCTTATCTCGATAAAAAATCTGGTACATTACTTAAAAAAACTAAACAAAAATATTAATTTTGTTTTACAAATATGGATGAAATAGAATTTAATAATTATCAAGAAAAAACGGCTAAAATTCTGCTTGATATTAATGCAATAAAATTAAACCCTAATGAGCCTTTTACCTGGGCTTCTGGATGGAAATCACCCATTTACTGTGATAATAGAATTATATTATCTAACCCTGAGATTAGGAATACTATAAAAATGTATT
>JAAZXZ010000178.1 GCA_014239895.1 Flavobacteriaceae bacterium | reverse complement strand
TGATGAACAATTAAAAATCAATTTTTAATTTTATAATGTGATTATATCAAAAATGAGATTAAATCCATTATATCTACTTATAGTTTTTTTTATATACAGCTGTAATTTTATAGATAAAAACTCCTCCTCACTTAATAATTTCATCCCTAAAGATGCTTCAATAATCATAAGAATTCACAATCCTAATAAATTTAAAAGTGATGTTTTAAATAATTCTCTTGCATTAAATGTTTTCAATAATGAGGATAATTACAATTTCAAAAAACAAATAAAAATAATTGAAAGTTTATCTGAAAATAATCCCATTTTAATATGCCTTTCAGGAGATAAAAAAAATAATAGTTTCACAATTATTACCCGACAAAATAAAACTGATCTAGAAATTAGTAATGACGCTATTTATAAAAAGATTATTGATAGTATTTACATTATTTCAAATTCAGCAGATAAAATTGAAAAATCAGCATTAAATAAAAGCAGACTGTATGAAAAATATAAAAATTTAAATTCAGAAGATGCTTCATTTTCAGTTTTTGCTCAAAGTCCTTTTTCTAACAATTTTTTTGAATCAATTTTTGGAGAAGATTTTAGTACTATTAATAATGATTTATTTCTCAAGGCAAATTTATTTAATGATAAAATTCTAATTAATGGAATATCTGTAATAAACGATTCAGTAGCTCTATCAAAAAATATCTTAAAAAATACCAAATCAAAAGAAAATAAAATAATTTCTGCAATTCCTGATAATTTCAAAAATTTCTATTCAATGAGATTTGATGATTTTCAAATGCTTAATAGGGGCTATATAAATATTAACAAAGATTCAATTAATGTTAAAGGAAAAATATTTGATGAAATAGTAGAGATAGCTGTAAGTGAAATTGAAGAAAATAAGGTAGTTATATTAAGATCAAATGATATTAAAAAAACCCATTTAAAAACTCAGAAATACAAGTCTTATAATAATTATAAAGGAAAAGAAATTCTTGAAATTCCGGAAACAGAAAAAATAAATAGCCTAACTAATCCATTACTAAGTGAGATTAATCCTGACAAATTGGTAATTATAGATAACTTCTTGTTTATTTCAAATTCTCTAAAATCCCTTAAAACAGTTATTGAAAATTATTTATTAAAGAACACATACCAATACAGTGAAAATTATAAGAAGTCTAAATCACTTATGTCAAAAGAGTCTTCATTTGACATAAATTCAAAGAATGGTTCATTAATTAATTTTTCTAAATTAATTGGAATAAAACCTGTAAAAAATAAATTTAATAATGTTAAGTTTCAAATTGTAAATGAAAATGAAATTTTACACATAAATGGTGTAATAGATAATTATAATAATGAAAGCCTAAATAAAAAAATTAATAAAATTTTTAGCACAAAAATTAAAGGGAAAATTGTCATGAATCCTCATTTTGTTACAAACCATATAACAAAAGCTAAAGAGATTGTAGTTCAGGACAACAATAACTATTTATACTTGATTTCAAATCAAGGAAAAGTGATTTGGAAAAAGAAATTAGCTGGGAAAATTCTAGGAAAAATAAAACAAGTTGATATATATAAAAACGGAAGGCTACAGTTGATTTTTGTTACAGATAAAAGGCTATATGTACTAGACAGAAATGGTAAAGAAGTTAAACCTTTTCCAAAGGTTTTTAGAGACAAAATAACTCAACCTTTGTCAGTTTTTGATTATGATAATAATAAAAACTATAGATTTCTTGTTACACAAAATAATGAATTGTTAATGTATGATAGTAAAGGTAAAATCGTTAAAGGTTTTAAATATGAAAAATCCCGTGATATAATTTATCCGCCAAAGCATTATAGAATTAAAAATAAAGACATAATAGCTGTAAAGACTGAAAAAGGTTTAAAAGTTTTAAATAGAAGAGGAAAGATTAGAATAAAAATTAAGGATAATATTAAGTTTTCTAATAATGATGTTTTTAGATTAAATAATTATTTAATATGTACATCTGAAAAAGGAAATTTAGTTCAAATAGACATGAATGGTTCAGTTTCAACCAGAAAATTGAACTTGTCTAATAATCATAAGATTAATTCTAAATATAATTTAGTTTCAATTATAGATGGAAATAAATTAACTAACCTAAATAAATCAATAGATCTTCCATTTGGAAATTATTCAGATCCACTAATTTTCAGCTATAACAAAAGAAAGAAATTCTCAATATTTGATAATCAATCTAAAAAAATATATTTATTCGATGATAAGCTAAATTTAGTCGAGAGTTTTCCATTATATTCTATCTCAAATATAGATTTGGATAATATTGACAAGGATCAGAATTTAGAGCTAATACTGGCAGAAGATGAAAGCTCAATTAGACTTTATGAAATCCATAACTAATGGATAATTGTTGCATCAAATAATTTTCTGAAGTTCTTTAAAATTTTCTTTTTAACCTTATCAATATCAACCTTTTCAATACCAAGTTCAACATTTAAAGAAGTAACAGAATTATTCTCAATACCACATGGAATAATATTGTCAAAATATTTCAAATCTACATTTACATTTAAAGCAAATCCATGCATTGTTACCCATCTACTAGCACGTACACCCATTGCACATATCTTTCTAGGAAATGGCGTATCACAATCTAACCAGACTCCTGTCTTTCCTGGATTTCTTTCTCCCTTTACACCAAAATCGTTAAGAGTTAAAATTATTACTTCCTCTAAAAATCTCAAATATTTATGAATATCTGTAAAGAAATTATCTAAATCTAAAATTGGGTAACCTACTATTTGTCCTGGACCATGATAGGTAATATCACCTCCCCTATTTATTTTATAAAATTTAGTATCGTTCTTTTTTAACTCATTATGATCAATTAATAAATTTGATATATCTCCACTTTTTCCTAAAGTATAAACATGTGGGTGTTCTACAAAAATTAAATAATTTTTTGTAGAATTATTAGAGCCCTCATTCCTGTTCTTTATTTTTACTTCTACTATCTTACTTAAAAGTTCTTCTTGATAGTCCCAAGCTTTTTTATACTCTATTAATCCTAAATCTTTTATTTCAACCTCTTTATTCATTAATAATTTTGATACTTAGGGTTATTTAAAATAACTAGAGCAGCTATGACTCCCGGAACCCATCCACAAAGCCATAATAAAAATACTATTATAATTGAACCACAACCTTTATCAAAAACAGCTAACGGTGGACATAAAATAGATAAAATTACTCTTGTTAAACTCATGTATATTTTGAATTATAAAGATAATTAATCTATTTAATAATTTATTTTAAAGCATAATTATTTATAAAAATTAATATTGATATCCTAATCATTTAAAACTATATTTGCTTATAGATAATCTAATTTCTTAATGAGCAATTTATCTGAACAAGAAATAGTTAGAAGAGAAAAACTTAAAAAGTTAATTGAGATGGGTATTAACCCATATCCCGCTGAGTTATTTCCAATAACAAATAACAGCCAAGAGATTAAAGAAAATTTTAAAGAAGACAAGGAAGTTGTTATTGCAGGTAGAATTATGTCAAGACGTATTCAAGGAAATGCAAGTTTTGCAGAAATTCAAGATAATTTTGGAAGAATTCAATTGTACCTAAATCGTGACGAAATATGTACTGGAGAAGATAAAACACTATATAATGAAGTTTATAAAAAACTTTTGGATATCGGAGATATTATTGGAGTCGAAGGTAAATTATTTAAAACTAAGGTTGGTGAAAAAACAGTTCTAGTCAAAAATCTCACCATCTTAAATAAATCTATAAGGCCATTGCCTCTTCCAAAAAAAGATGCTGAAGGGAACGTATATGATGAGTTTACTGACCCTGAACAAAGGTATAGACAGCGTTATGTTGATTTAATTGTTAATCCAAGTGTTAAAGAGACTTTCATTAAAAGAACTAAAATTACCAATAGTATTAGAAGTTTTTTAAACAATAAAGGATATCTAGAGGTGGAAACTCCAATCTTACAACCAATCCCTGGAGGAGCAGCAGCAAGACCATTTTTAACACACCATAATGCTCTTAACATACCACTATATCTGAGAATTGCTAATGAGCTTTACTTAAAAAGATTAATAGTAGGTGGTTTTGATGGTGTATATGAGTTTGCTAAAGATTTTAGGAATGAGGGGATGGATAGAGCTCATAACCCAGAATTTACAATGTTAGAATTTTATGTAGCATATAAAGACTATTTCTGGATGATGAAAACTACAGAACAACTACTTGAAAAGGTTGCTTTAGGTTCTAATGGGAATACAAAAATTAAGTTTGGCAAAGAGACTATTGAATTTAAGGCCCCTTATCCTAGAATTCCTATTCTAGAGGCAATAAAAACATATACTGGAGTAGATGTTTCTAATATGGAGGAAGATGAATTAAGAGAGAGTGCAAAAAAAATGGGTATAGAAGTAGATAAAACTATGGGTATAGGAAAATTAGTAGACGCTATTTTTGGTGAGAAATGTGAACACGAATTTGTCCAACCAACATTCATAATCGATTATCCAAAAGAAATGAGTCCATTAACAAAAGAACATAGATCAAATCCAAAACTCACAGAAAGATTTGAATTAATTATAGATGGTAAAGAAATTGCAAATGGCTATAGTGAATTAAATGATCCTATTGACCAAAAAAAGAGATTTGAAGATCAACTAAAGCTTTCAAAAAAAGGAGATCTTGAAGCAACTGAATTTATTGATTATGATTTTTTACGTGCTCTTGAATATGGAATGCCTCCTACATCTGGTATTGGTATTGGTATTGATAGATTAGTAATGTTGATGACAAATAAGAGTTCTATCCAAGAAGTATTATTCTTTCCACAAATGAAGCCTGAAAGAAAAAAAGTTGAATTAAATGAAAATGAAAAAGTTGTATATAATCTATTATCAGATGTGAAAGC
>JAAZXZ010000123.1 GCA_014239895.1 Flavobacteriaceae bacterium | reverse complement strand
CCTAGATTTTGAAGTATAAAACCTCCTCTAAATCTACCATCAATACCTCCATAGGATTGCTCCTCACCTTGATAGTAACCAGAAACATCTACAGCAAAAGAACTAGCTGCTTGTGCCGTATCATCAACTGCCTGTATTTTTAAATCTGATCTTAAATAACGTAAAGAAACACCCATAGAAAATTTATCAGCTAGCCTTAATGAATAGGAAACATCCATTGTCATTTCATTTGGTTTTTCAATTAATGCTTCTGAAAATTCATCTTGAATAATTTCTATTTCTCCTAGTGAGAAATATTTAAAACTAACTGCAAAAGCACTTCCTTCATTCAGTCTATTGTAGTAGGTTATGTTACCAAGCGAAATATCATTAACCAATTTGCTCAAATAAGGAGTGTAGCTTAAACCAAAACCAGATTTATTTTCAGAAAAAACATATTTTGATGGATTCCAGTGTTGAGAAAATACATCTGCAGATGTTGCAACACCCATATCACCCATACTTGCTGCTCTAGCATCAGATGCAATTAAAAGAAATGGGACCCCCGTTGTGATAACCCTACTATCATTTGGATTAGGAGTTACTTCAGTAAGAGTTTGAGCATTTAAATTTAATGTAATTAACGATAATAAAACAGAGTAAATAAGGTTTTTCATAGTTTTGTTTTGAGCCAACAAATATAATTTAATATTACAGTATTACAAGTTTTTCAGTTTTTGAAACCTGTTTGCCAATTTGATCAGATCTAACAGTCAACCTATATATATATACGCCTTTTGCAACTTTATCACCAAAATCATCTCTTGCATTCCAGGATAAATCCCTAGATAAAGAAGAACTATTTGAGGTGTTTACATATCCATTAATTGTTTTTACAAGTTTTCCTGAAATAGTAAATATCTGTATACTAACGCTTAAATCACTAGAACTATTGTGGTTAAACCAAAATTCAGTATAATTAATAAAGGGATTAGGGTAATTTAAAACATTAGAAATGACTAATTCCAGATCTTGATCATGGACTACAAACTGTATTTCAGAAGTTGATGAATTATTATACACATCCCAAGCCTTTAAACTTAAGGTATGCAATCCAGGTGAAATATCTCTTAATGGATAATTTATAGTTCCGTTTTGATAATCATCTAAATTTGCCTCATAATAATCATTCAATCTAAATGAATTTGCAACATCATCATCTAAAACTGCTACAATATCATGACCTATACCGCTGGAAGTATTAATGCCATTTTCATCAAATAATTTGACCAAAAGATGAGGATTTTCATTAGTTATTCCTCCACTAATAAAAGCCTCATCATTCATGAATAATTCAATTTCAGGCCCCATGTTATCTTCATCCGCATCTTCATTAATTCCTCCTATTAAAACATTCAAATTAGATCCATTTTGGTCCATTAAATTTGAATTACTTTTTGAATAAAAACTCATTTTTCCATTACCAACTTCCATTACAACATCTCTTGGGACAATAAAATTGACATTAAAATCTCCATTTTCAATAGATGATCTTCCTCTAAACAGTACTTCGCCTAATGTGGTAAAATCCAATATTATTGGAGAGTCATTCTGAGATGTACCATCATTTCCAAGAGTAGATCTATCAATATTCTTATCAAATACCGTAGTAACTAATTCTCCCTGGTAGTCATCAATTTTATTGCCAAATTCATCATCAATCTGGCCTTCAATTTTTACAGAACTCAATCCTTGTAATGGTTCCGTAAATTCATTAATTAAAATATCATTAATTTCAGTTATTCTAATATTGGGCTTAGGTATTGCTAATTTCATTGCAGGATCTCCTATAAAAAATACCAATCTTCTTTGATCAGAACCAGAAATTGATGGATCATTTTTTGTTAATCTTAATGCCTCAGCCATTGTATGATAGTTGTCAGAATTCAACGAAAATAGGTAATTCTCTAGGGTTAGATTAAAATTAACTCCAACACTAACAAATATTTGCCTTGTAGTTGTTATAAGAGCTATTGCTCCTCCATTTTTATTCCAGTACAAGAACTCGCCAGCTGTATTTCTTCCAGGATTATCAAATTTTGTAAACTCACATGTTACCGAAACAAAACAATTTAATTTATTTTCATTCGATAACTCAGTTGCATCTATTTTATCAAATATTCTTTCTCTTGCAATACCATCTTCACCCCCATGACCAAAATAATTAACTACCAACGCACCCAATTCTATACCATCTATAATTGCATTGTTAACCTCCGGATATCTTTCTCCTCCAGAACTTGATTCTTGCACATACGCATCTGATAATATTTTTTTTACATTAAAAAAAGGTTTATTATCAGTAATTAAATCTGCTAAACTATTTGAAGTACCTTGAATTATACTCTCCCAAGGTTCATCTACATCATCAGAAATTACAATTAATTTATTTCTCCAATCTCCATATGAATTTGCATTATAATAAGAACTGATTTTATCAACTAAGTCAGTAGCTCTTTGCGGAGAATCTGCTAATATTCTACCTACTGCTATATCCAACTTATCTGAATTTTCCATCATTCCTTCACTATTATCCATCATACCAAAAAAATCATCTGAAACATATGAGCTTGCCAAGCTATAGCTATTTAGTGAATACCATGATGGGACTATATTAGTATTTTGAGAGATCCTGTCTTTATAATCAAAGGAAGCATCACCAAAAAGACACAAATACTTGATCCGTCTACTTTCATCACTTGCATTAAAATAAATATATTTTACAAAATTTCTTATGGCTGCAATATCCTGGTTTCCAGAACTAAATTCATTATATATTTTTTCTAGTGTTACTACCTTTACATTTAGGTTATTAAAGTCCCTATTTATCTGTGCAAGACGTTCAGCTTCATATAACATATCTGATCTACAAATAATTAAATAATCTAAATCCTGAAATTGATTTTGATCATCTAAAAAAATATTTGATTTTAAATTCTGATTTTCAAGATTTGTTTCTCCTTCTATTATAGGCTCATAAAACGATTCCTGATTAAAAGCAATATATCTTTTTTCTTCACCCAATAATGCCTTAAAACTAGCTGTACTCTCACTACCATCAATAAATATTTCAGATACATTATTTAAATCTGTAATTTCCCAAATATTAGAAATAGAATTTGCATTTGTAATATTGTATTGTGCAATACCTGAGAGATCAACTACATTTTTGTTATAAAAAATAAATTGATCCCCATTATAATTAAGATCGCAAGTACCTTCTAGGGATATATAGTCTAAATATGCAACGGAACTTGGATTTCCATTATTATTATAGTTTAAATCGACAGATATATTAGAATTTGAAACCATTATTTCTCCCGTAAAATAGTCGCCTGAAACAAGAATAGGATCATTAATTGATGTATAATTTAAATTAGAGACTTCTTGATTATTTATCTCAACTGACATGGAAGTAGAAATTTCAGAAACTGCAGCAGTATATACTCTAAGATTTATTGGTTCGGATGTTCTTAGATTTGGAAAGGTAAATTCAAATGTTTGATTTGATTCAAAATCAAATCTATCTCCAAACCACCTTCTTCCAATTTTTGCAATA
The DNA here is from genome assembly GCA_014239895.1 of Flavobacteriaceae bacterium. Classification (GTDB taxonomy): domain Bacteria; phylum Bacteroidota; class Bacteroidia; order Flavobacteriales; family Flavobacteriaceae. The sequence goes on along the minus strand of JAAZXZ010000123.1, from coordinate 4,582 downwards.
TTATATTCGTCTAATTCATGATATTTATATGCTGTATATGAGTCTACTATAGTGTTAGCAGTATTTACGGGTTGCACATTTTCAAGAATTCTCTTTCCAGGAGATGGAGAAATGTTTATAAAATATGCTGTTTGATCTGAGTATAAATTCAAATTTGTATTACTGTCAGAATTGTATGCATTAGGTCCCTCGGCATAAAATAAAATATAATCACTATTATTAAAAACACCATCATCTTCGCCATGTACTTTTATTGCATTCTCAATTGGATCCACTGGGTATTCCACTGAATTGCTTAACGGTAACATATTACCCCCATTCCCAAATATTTTAATGTTTCGGGGATCTATACTGTTTGTATTTAGTCCTAATTGGCTTAGAAAACTTCTACTCAACCTAAAAATTCCTGATTTATCTACATAGAATTTATACCACTCACCAGTATTCAGAACAGAATTTTGGATTCTTTGTCTTTTTAACCTGTTACTTATACCCCTTTTATAAGAAAATCTAAAAGAATTTACTTTTTTAAAATTTCCATTTTGATTAATTATTGGAAATAAATCTAGAAAAAGATACATTTTTCCTCTTGAAATTGAGGTTTTAATATCATAAGTCAACTCCTTAGGAATTATATTTCTATCTAACTGTTTTAAATTTTCTACCGTTATATCAGATAAGGTAACATTCTCTATTACAATTGAATTCTGATCAATTTCAATGTTTTCACTCCACTGAGCAGATAATGATATGCCTTTACTAGGAGTAAAATTAAAATTGTGATTATTAAAATATGGTATTTCAAACTGAGCAGAAGATGTTGAAAAAACTCTATAACCATCCCAATTTATATTTATTTCTTTTGATTGTGAGAACCCAATAGAAGAAATTGCAATAAATAAAAAAAGCAGAAAATATCTCATATCTGAGAAACGTCTAATGATCAACAATATTATTTAAAAAATTTAAGTTGATAATAAAAAACTGAATTTAACGTTTTTATATAGTCAAATGTAATTAATTAGGAATAATTGATATCTGATTAAAAATTAGTATATTGCGAGGCTTTTCGTTTCTTCGAAACGTTATTAAAAAATAATTTGAATATGAAAAGTAATTATAGAAAAATATTAAACTTATTGCTAACACTAGTCTTATGTGTATATTTTACTAGCTGTAATAAGTCTACTACATCTAAAAATAAAAATACATCATCTGCTACAGGTTGGGCAATAAACTCTAAGAAAGGTGGATTTAAATACAATACTAACTTCAAAGGTCAAGATACTCCTCCAAACATGGTTCTTATTGAAGGTGGAACCTATACAAAGGGTAGAGTTCAAGATGATCCTATGAGGGATTGGAATAATACTCCAAATCAACAACATGTTATGTCGTTCTATATGGATGAAACTGAGGTAACTAATGTTATGTATTTGGAATACCTAGATTGGTTAAAAAGGAATTATCCTCCTGAGGATGAAAATTTCAGGGCAATTTATTACAATGCTCTTCCTGATACATTGGTTTGGAGAAACAAGCTTGGATACAGTGAAGATATGGTAAATAATTACTTACGTCATCCTGCATTTGGGGATTATCCTGTTGTAGGGGTAAGTTGGATTCAAGCTTATGAGTTTGCAGAATGGAGATCAGATAGATACCAAGAGTTAATTTTAGAAAGAGAAGGATATATAACAAAAGGATCAAAAATTGATAGTGTTTCATCAACTAGCACTTTTAGTACAGATACCTATATACTTGTTCCTAATTCAACATATGGAGGAAATACTAATGTTTTAAGAGGTAAACGTAGTAGAGGACCCGATTCTTTACTTCCTAGCTCTGCTTCTAGAGAAACTGGATTTATTTCTCCAAAATTTAGACTACCTACAGAGTCTGAATGGGAATATGCTGCTTTAGCTCTTAGTGAAGTTCGTGATTTTAATGTCTATAGAGGAAGAAAAAAATATCCATGGCAAGGTCAATATACAAGAACAGGACAAAGAAAGAATTTAGGTGATCAATTGGCAAACTTTAAAAATAGTGATGGTGATTATGGTGGTATAGCAGGATGGTCTGATGATGGAGCAGATATTACTAATCAAGTAAGATCGTATCAAGCTAATGAATTTGGACTATATGATATGGCTGGAAATGTTGCTGAATGGGTGGCAGATGTATATCGACCAATAGTTGATGATGAGTTTAATGATTTTAATTATTTCAGAGGAAATGATTATAAAAAATTCTCTATTGGTCCTGATGGTAAAGCAGTAGTTGTTGGAGCTGATGAGATAGAATATAAAACTCTAAGTAATGGTAAAGAAGTAGCTACTAGACTACCTGGAGAAATTGCAGTAGAAGATCTTGAAGAAGAGGATACTAGATATAGAACACAGTTTAACCAAGGATATAATGTGAACTTTAGAGATGGTGATTTTCTGTCTTCAAGAAATTATGATCCAGAAAACAGAAAACTTGAAAGGGCTTCTGGTTCAGATGAAGAAACTAGGGGGATGTATAAATCTCCAAGTTATCAAGATGCTGATAAAAATAAGCCTGGATTTCAATATGATCCTTCTGAAAATAAAACAACTCTTATAAACGATCAAGCAAGAGTTTATAAAGGAGGTTCATGGAAAGATAGAGCGTATTGGTTGGATCCTGCTCAAAGAAGATTTTATCCACAAGATCAAGCAACAGATTTTATAGGATTTAGATGTGCTATGTCAAGAGTTGGTTCAAAAACTTTTAACATGAAAAAAAGTAGAAACTAACCTAGTTAACTGAAAACAAAACAAAAAGTCCTAATCCCTAAAGGTTAGGGCTTTTTTATTAACTTTATTTCATGGATATTAGCGCTATTTATCAAATATTCCTCAATTCTAATAAAGTCTGTACAGATTCTAGAAAAATTAAAGACAATGATCTATTTTTCAGTCTTAAAGGTCCAAACTTTAATGGAAATAAGTTTGCTGAAATAGCCCTAGAAAATGGAGCAAATTATGCTATAGTAGATCAGAAAGAATATGCCGTTAATGATAACTATATCCTGGTTAATGATTGTCTAGATACTCTTCAAAAACTTGCAAATTATCACAGAAAAAAATCTAAGGCAAAAATTATTGGCTTAACTGGAAGTAACGGAAAAACTACATCAAAAGAATTAATTTTATCTGTTCTGAAATCAGGGTTTAAAACCATTGCAACTATTGGGAATCTAAACAATCATATAGGAGTTCCACTAACTTTATTATCAATAGAGCCTGAAACTGAAATAGCAATAATAGAAATGGGGGCTAATCATCTTAAGGAGATTGAATTACTATGTAATATAGCAGATCCTGACTATGGATATATTACCAATTTTGGTAAAGCACATTTAGAAGGTTTTATTAATCTAGAAGGAGTAATAAAAGGAAAGAGTGAGCTATATGCTTATTTAATGAAAGAATCTAGATTAATCTTTATTAATAGCAATGATAATAAGCAACTAGAAATAACTAAGGAATACTCTAACAAATTCACGTTTGGGAAAACAAATTCAAATGTAAATTACTCTGTAAATACAGTTAACCCTCAAATATCTATTTCAGTAGAGGATGTCACTATTAAAAGTAATCTTTTTGGAGAATATAATGTAGAGAATCTAGCTGCAGCAATATGTATTGGAAAATATTTTGATCTTAGTAATGCACGTATTAAAGAAGGTATTGAAAATTATATTCCCAATAATAATAGATCACAAATAATAGAGAAAGGATCAAACAAAATTATTCTAGATGCTTATAATGCTAATCCAACAAGTATGCAACTAGTCTTGTCTAATTTTAATAATATAAGTGAAAAAAATAAAATTGTGTTTATAGGTGATATGTATGAGTTAGGAGAAAACTCACATAAGATGCACCAAGATATTGTAAATACAATTGAAGAGATGAATTTTAATCAAACTTATTTACTTGGAGATCTTTTTAATAAAACTAAATTTTCCTCAAAAATAAAAGCATTTGCTAATCTAGAAGATCTTCATAATAATGTAAAGCTAGAGGAAGTCTCAAATTCTACAATTCTAATAAAAGGATCTAGGGGAATGCAACTAGAAAAGATTCTAGATTTCCTTAATAGCTAATCTCCATAAACAGTTACAACTAATTTTCTAGATTTTGCATGATTTCTGTGTTCACACAGGAAAACACCCTGCCATGTTCCAAGTAGTGGCTTTCCATCTTTAATCGGAAAAGAAACTGAGGAGCCTAGAAGACTACTTTTAATATGTGAAGTCATATCATCAGGTCCTTCAATTGTGTGTTTAAAATGAGTTTCATCTTCTGATACCATCTTATTAAAATGAGTTTCAAAATCTTCTCTAACCGTAGGATCAGCATTTTCATTGATTGTTAAACTTGCTGAGGTATGTTTAATAAAAATATGGGCAATTCCAGTTATTTTAGGTAATATGTCTATAATATCATTTGTAATAATATGGAAGCCTCTTGAAAAAGGATCTAATATTATTTCTTTTTGAAATATCATAAAACAAAATTAATAATATAAAGACTTATAAATAAATAATTCT
>JAAZXZ010000121.1 GCA_014239895.1 Flavobacteriaceae bacterium | reverse complement strand
TTTAATATCAAATATTTATAATTATAATTTTTCCGCAAAAGCTTCTAATGATGATCTTTTTGTAGAATCTAATAATTTAGTTCAAAAAGTTAATTTATTAGCGGAATATAAAAATGTTAATTACTTGCTTAAAATTGAAAATAATGAGAGTCAAGTTGATTTAGAAGCTATAGTAAAGGAAATTAAAAGTATTTCACAGGTTATTACTTTATATGATATAAATAAAGATTTAAAAAATAAAGAAAATTTAATCTTTTTGTAATGAATGGTAGTTTAAAAAAAACAAAGATTGTTGCAACACTTGGCCCTTCTTGTCAGACAAAAACAAGAATACATCAGTTAATAAAAAATGGAGTCAATGTTTTCAGAATTAATTTTTCACATGCCAAGAAAGAGGAGGTTTTGAATTATGTAAAAATAATTAAAGCTCTTAACAAGACATACAACTATCATACGGCAATATTGGCAGATTTACAAGGTCCTAAGATAAGAATTGGAGAACTAGAGGAGGATATAAAACTTAAAAAGGGGGATGAAATATTTTTTGACACATCAAAATCTTTTGTTGGCAATAAAAATAGAATTTTTGTTAATTATAAAAACTTTGCAAAAGATGTGAAAACTGAAGATTCTGTTTTAATTGATGATGGCAAATACTCCTTTAAAGTATTAAAAACAGATAAAAAAAGTAAAGTTAAGCTTCAGGCATTGAATGCTGCATGTTTAAAATCAAGAAAAGGAGTTAACCTTCCAAACACAAAAATATCTACCTCTTCATTAACTCAAAAAGATATCAAGGATGTAAAGTTTGCTATTTCTTTTGAGGTAGACTGGTTTGCTTTATCTTTTGTGAGGAATGGAAAAGACTTAATTGCATTAAAAAACCTTATTAATAAGCTTTCTAGAGCTAAGATTCCAATAATTGCTAAAATTGAAAAACCTGAGGCATTAGATAATATTGAGGATATTATCAAAAATTCTGATGGAATAATGGTTGCAAGAGGAGATTTAGGTATAGAGATGCTATCTCAGGAGGTACCTTTAATTCAAAAGAAATTGGTGAATTTGTCAAAAAGGGCAAGAATTCCAGTAATTATAGCAACTCAAATGATGGAAAGCATGATAGAATCTCCAACTCCAACTAGAGCAGAAGTTAATGATGTTGCAAACTCAGTCATGGATGGAGCAGATGCGGTAATGCTATCAGCAGAAACTTCTATAGGCAAATATCCCTGTGAAACTGTTACTCAGATTTCTAATATAATTAATTCTGTAGAATATTCAGATCAAATTAATGTTCCAGCAGAACCTCCTACAATGAAAACTAATAGATATATAACTAAATTTATTTGCTTTCATGCAGCAAAAACTGCTAATGAAATTAATGCGACTGCTATTACTACTATGACCCATAGTGGCTATACTGGATTTCAAATCTCATCATGGAGACCACATTCTAATATTTTAGTCTTTACTTCTAATAAAAGAATTTTATGCCGTCTAAGTTTATTATGGGGAGTCAAAGCTTTTTATTATAATAAAAATGCATCTACAGATAAAACAGTAGAACACATTAATAAGATTGTAATTGAGAATAGATTTGCAAAAAAGGGTGATATGATAATTAATTTAGCCGCTATGCCAATTAAGGAAAAAGGGATGGTTAATACTTTAAGAATTACTGAAATTTTATAAAAATTATTCTAAATATATAGCTATATTTTTCTCTCCATCTTTATTAATTGACGCCCTATACATACCAGGAGTATTAAAATCCATTACTATATTTCCCTTATTGTCTATAGCAATCAGACCACCATCACCTCCAATTGAAGGAAGTTTTTTGTGGATCACTTTGAATACAGCCTCTTTTAATGATAAACCTTTGTATTCCATTAATGCTGAAATATCATAAGCAACAACAGATCTCATAAAATATTCGCCAGACCCTGTACATGAAATAGCACATGTTTTATTATTAGCATATGTTCCTGCTCCAATAATTGGAGAGTCTCCAATTCTTCCCCATTTTTTATTTGTCATTCCACCAGTAGAAGTGCCTGCAGCTAAATTCCCATTAATATCCATTGCCACACACCCAACGGTTCCAAATTTGGAAGGACTGTTTTTTTGTTTTTTTAGTTGATTGAATCTAAAATCAGTATAGAAATAATCTTGTTCTACTATTTCTAAATTTACCATTTTTGCAAATTCTTCTGCACCTTCACGGGAAAGAAAAACATGCTCTGAATTAGTCATTATGGAGTGCGCAAGTGTAATCGGGTTTTTTACATACATAGTCCCGGTAGAAGCACCTGCATTAAGATTTTCACCGCTCATTATTGAAGCATCATGCTCAATGGTCCCTTGGTTAGTAAATACAGCTCCTTTGCCTGCATTAAATAGTGGTGAATTTTCCAAAATTTTTATTGTTTAAACAACAGCATCTGTACTACTGCCTGTAGATTTTAAAATTTCATATCCGTGACTTATTGCCTCATCTAATTTTTCTCTTATTAATTTTTCTTTTTCAATAGAGAGATCTC
>JAAZXZ010000118.1 GCA_014239895.1 Flavobacteriaceae bacterium | reverse complement strand
TTACTTCATTAATTCCATTAATTACAACGTTTATTGTTTTTCTTATTGTCCCCCTGCCTTGGTTAATATTATTGCCTAGAATAGAGAATTTAGAGCTCATCTTATAACTTATTGATTTTCCTTGTTTTTATCTATTTTTGATCTTTTTTTATCGTTATTTAATTCGTATAATTTATATTATGTTAAATAATATATATATTTACATATTTCTTATAAATTTATAATTTATCTCTCACCACCCTATTGTTAAATATTGTATTCAATGGATAATGTTGTTCTTAGTCCCTCTTTATATAAGTTAATTCTTTATATTTACTTACTTAGTCCTGGAGTACAATAATTTGACTTTAAATCAGCGAAATTACTTACTTTTGTCTTTACTAATTTTGATTTGGGGATCATCATTTCTTCTAATTAATCGTAGCCTTTTGTTTTTTTCACCTGAGCAAGTTGTTGGATATAGACTTCTTATTGGCTCTATTGTGATGATATTTATTGCCTTTTTAAATGGTAAATCACTTCCTGGCTCCCTACTCCCATGGCTTCATTTCATTATCTTTGCAATAATAGGGAACATTTTGCCCTTTCTACTTATAGCCAAGGGACAGTTAAGTATATCGTCTGGTATGGCGGGGTTACTTATGGCAATTATGCCTTTGGTTACTCTAATATTAGCTCATTTTTTTATACCCAATGATAAATTAAATCGGTATAAAATAATTGGTTTTATATTAGGTATTTCAGGTGTTATTTTTATTTTAGGTCCATCTCTTAATAATAATAACAATACTGTTTTTGGTATATTGCTAGTACTTGCAGCTGCTTGTTCTTATGCCGTTAACACTATCTTTGCAACTCGTCTTCCTTCTTATGATCCTCTTGTGGCAAGTTCTGGTGTTCTTATCGTTGCTAGTGTTATTTCTTTTTTAATTTGGCCAGATATTCTTTTTCTAAATTTTATTGATCTTTCTTTAATTAGTGGTCTCAGTATTTTACTACTTGGAATATTTCCAACAGCTATAGCGATGGTAATTTACTTTAATATTATCAATAGTGCTGGCGCTACTTTTCTTTCAAATATTAATTATCTTATACCTGTAGTTGCGTTTTTCCTTGGTGCTTTAGTATTGGGTGAATCAATTTTTTGGCATAATCTTCTTGCTTTATTACTAATTATTTCAGGTATTGTTATTTCACGATTTAGATTTTAATTACATCTGATTGTTACCTTATAAATAATCTTTTTTCTCAATTAAATTTCTATTTATTTAATTGTTGTTTTTTCCTTTTATTTCAATCTCTTATTTATCATTATTTTTTCTACTTTAATTTTGTTCTTGCATCTAAATTAAATATATACTATATTTAGTGTATATTTACTGACTGCAACACTAAATGTAGTACCCAACTAGGAGAGGAGTTTGGAGCAAGAGATACAATCAATTAAAGATAAAAAATTAGATCAAGACATACAAGTAATCAAAAGGGACGGAACTAGAGAATCAATTGATCTCGAAAAAATTCACCGTGTTGTACATTGGGCTTCACAAGATTTAGAAAATATTTCAGTTTCTCAAGTAGAAATTAACTCTCGTTTAGCCTTTTTTGACGGCATTAAAACTGAGGATATTCACGAAACTATTATTAAATCTGCAGCTGATTTGATTTCAACAAATGTTCCAGATTATCAATACTTGGCAGCGAGACTTGCTATATTTCATTTAAGAAAAAAAGCTTTCAAATCATTTACTCCTCCGTCGCTTATTCATCACGTAATTAATCTTACTGACTTGGGTATTTATGATAAAGATATTTTAAATAAATATAATAAAACTGAGTTCAAAGAACTTGAAAATTATATTGATCATTGGCGTGATATGAATTTTTCCTATGCCGCTGTCAAACAATTAGAAGGTAAATACTTAGTTCAAAATCGTGTAACTGGAGAAATTTTTGAATCTCCACAATTTCTCTACATGTTAGTTGGAATGTGTCTCTTTCAAGAGTATAAGGGAAAAATAAGATTAGACTTTGTTAAACGTTTTTATGATGCAGCATCTACCTTTAAAATCTCGTTGCCAACACCAATTATGGCCGGTGTTCGTACTCCTACTCGTCAATTTTCTTCTTGTGTTTTGATTGAAACTGATGATGATCTTGATTCAATTAATGCATCTTCAGCTGCAATTGTTAAATATGTTTCTCAACGTGCAGGAATAGGAATTAATGCTGGTAGAATTCGTGCTCTTGGTAGTCCTATAAGAGGTGGTGAGGCCACTCATACCGGCTGTATTCCTTTTTTTAAGCATTTTCATACGGCTGTTAAATCTTGTTCTCAAGGTGGTGTTCGAGGAGGTGCAGCTACCCTCTTCTATCCATTATGGCACTTAGAAGTTGAAAGTTTATTGGTACTAAAAAACAATGCCGGTACTGATGAAAATAGAATTAGACATCTAGACTATGGAGTACAGTTTAATGGTTTGATGTATCAACGTTTTTTAGCTGATGGTGATATAACTCTATTTTCTCCAAATGATGTTCCAGGTTTATATGATGCATTCTTTGCAGATCAAATTGAATTTAAAGAACTTTATGAAAAATATGAGAAAGATAAAACTATTAGAAAAGAAAAAATAAAGGCTAGAGACTTATTTTCTAAATTTATGAAAGAGCGTGCTAATACTGGTCGTATTTACCTTCAAAACGTAGACCATTGCAATACACATGGTGCTTTTGATGCCAAACTTGCTCCGATTAAACAATCTAATCTGTGTATGGAAATCACCCTGCCCACTAAGCCACTTTATGATATTCAGGATAAAAATGGTGAAGTGGCACTTTGTACTCTTTCAGCTGTTAACCTTGGCGCATTAGACAGTTTGGACGAATTAGAAGACATTACTGAAATTATTGTACGTTCACTGGACTCTTTACTAGACTATCAAGATTATCCTCTTAAGGCGGCTGAGCTAACGAGTAGGAATCGTCGCACTCTGGGTATTGGTGTAACTAATTTAGCATATTATTTAGCTAAAAATAATGCTAAATATTCTGATGGGTCTGGCAATGAATTGATTCATAAGACCTTTGAGGCTCTTCAATTTTATTCCCTAAAAGCTTCAAACAAATTAGCTAATGATTTTGGCGCCTGCCCTCTTTTTTCTGAAACACAATATGCCAAAGGCATTCTGCCTGTCGATAGCTATAAAAAAGATATTGATGAGTTTTGTGATACTAAACTAGATCTAGACTGGAACTCTTTACGCAATGATATTAAAGCTATTGGTCTTAGAAACTCTACTCTAACAGCTCTAATGCCTTGTGAAAGCTCATCTCAAATCTCTAACTCAACTAACGGAATTGAACCTCCTAGAGGATTTGTTTCTATCAAGCAATCGAAAGATGGAATATTAAAACAAGTTGTACCTGAATATGAGAAACTGCATAACAAATATGAGTTATTATGGGACATTAAAGACAACGAAGGTTATCTACAATTATGTGCCATTATGCAAAAATTCGTAGATCAATCTATTTCTACTAATACTCACTATAATCCCTCTCAATATGAAGGGAATAAGGTTCCAATGAAACTTTTCTTAATGGACCTTCTTAAGGCATATAAATACGGCATAAAAACACTTTATTACCATACAACTAGAGATGGTTCGAGTGATGATCAGAATAACAATAAATCTATCGATGACGATTGTGAAGATGGGGTCTGCAAGCTCTAAAAGTCAATTATGTCATACAGCATCTTTAATCAAAAAATAAACAATACATTAACTGAGCCGATGTTTTTTGGTGATTCTGTTAACGTTGCGCGTTTTGATCAGCAAAAATTTGAAATGTTCGAAAAGCTTACGGAAAAACAACTTTCTTTTTTTTGGCGCCCTGAAGAAATTGATGTCTCTAAAGATAAGATAGACTTTGCAAAATTAAGATCCAATGAAAAGCATATTTTTATTTCTAATTTACAGTACCAAATCTTGCTCGACTCTGTCCAAGGTCGCTCACCAAGCAT
>JAAZXZ010000035.1 GCA_014239895.1 Flavobacteriaceae bacterium | reverse complement strand
TGAGTCAAAATATTCATTTCAGCTGTTTTTGCAGCAGTTCCCCTTCCAGAATAATCATCGAATAATGTTTTAGGTTCTGGAAATTCTTTTTCATAAAATTCAGCAAATTTTTCTGGACTTGGCCACCATGGTCTGTGCGGAGCCTTATGAAGGTACATCATCATAAATGATTTTTCCTTATCTCTTTTGCGATCTAACCAATTTAAAGTTAGATCAGTTATTATATCTGTTACATATCCAGTAATAATTGTATCACCTTCTTTCCCAATAAATCTGGGGTTTATGTAATTACCTTGACCTGGAAGAATTAAAAAATCATCGACTCCTTTTGGATTATTTCCAAAGTGAAGCTTACCAAACATAGCTGTCTGATAACCAGCTTCTTGAAAAAGTTGAGGGAAAGTAATTTGTGAATCATCAAATTTAGCATTATTATCAATCTTACCATTAAGGTGACTATGCTTTCCAGTTAAAATAACAGCTCTAGATGGTGCACATATAGAATTTGTAACAGAAGCATTTGTAAATAGAATTCCCTCCTGGGCTATTCTATCAATATTTGGGGTTTCTATTAATCTATCATCATAAGCACTAATTGCTTGATAAGCATGATCATCAGACATTATAAAAAGAATATTTGGTCTCGCCTCTTCTGAATTGAAGTTACAACTCATATATAACAGAAGGAGTATTGTATAAATTAGCTTTTTCATAAATACAATTTATAATAATTAGTTGAGAATTTAAAAGAATAAGATATGCCTATAGTTTAGGATAATAAAATGATTTTTAATATCCTATTGCACTACCATCTTTCCTGGATTCTGAAGCTCCAAAGTATACTTTATTTTTTTCATCATACATAATTGCTTGATAGCCTCCAAAAGAACCTAAACTAAATATAATCTTATGTCCATACTCCATTAGTTGACGAATTCCTTTATAATCAAAACCTGACTCCAAGGAAAGCTCTCCACCATCATACATATTACCGCCAGTGGGTTGTTGATTGGATACATGCCTAATTCTTGGAGCGTCTCCAGCTTCTTGTAAATTCATATCAAAATCGATAAGATTAATCACTATTTGTGCATGTCCTTGAGGCTGCATTGCTCCACCCATTAAACCAAAACTTACATAAGGTTTGTCATCTTTAGTAATAAATGCAGGAATGATAGTATGAAAAGGTCTTTTGCTTGGTTCATAAACATTGAAATGGCCTTCTTCTAAAGAAAATAATTCTCCCCTATCTTGAAGCATAAATCCTAGTCCAGGAGGAACCATTCCAGAACCCATTCCTCTATAATTACTTTGAATTAGTGAAACCAAATTTCCTTCACTATCAGCTGTAGTAAGATAAATTGTGTCTCCATTTTCAATTTCTCCAGCTTTTACAATTCTTGCAGATTTATTAGGATCAATTTCATTTCTTCTTTTATTTGCATAATCTTTTGATATTAAATAGTCCACGGGAATTTTATTAAAATTCATATCTGCGTAATACTTAGCTCTATCAGCAAAAGCAATTTTTTTTGCTTCTACAAAATGATGGATATACTCAGCAGACCCAAAGCCCATAGACCTTATATCAAAACCTTCAAGTAGGTTAAGAATTTGAAGTGCAGCAATTCCTTGACCATTAGGAGGAAGCTCCCATACATCATAACCTCTATAATTGGTGGATACAGGCTCAATCCAATCAGATTCATGATTCTTTAAATCTTCGTAAGACAAGAACCCTCCTTGATCAATAATAAATTGAGAAATAGTCTCAGCAATTTCACCTTCATAAAAACCTTTTCTACCCTGCTTTGCAATTATTTTTAATGTATTTGCTAAGTCAGGATTTTTAAATAATTGTCCTTTTTTTGGAGTTCTACCATTAATATGATAAGTTTCTTTAAAATTGGCATAGGTGTTAAAATTTTTTGAAGCTATATTCATATAATACGATACAAGTTCAGTAACTGGAAATCCATTTTCTGCATAATTAATTGCTGGATTTAATACATTTTTCATATTCATTTTTCCAAATCTATCATGTAATTCAAACCATCCATCAACACATCCTGGAACACTAACTGGCAGAGGGCCATATGCTGGAATTTTTTCAAATTTATTATCTTTAAAGTAGTCTAATGTTAGATTTTTAGGGGATCTACCACTAGCATTTAAACCATATAACTTTTTTTCTTTTTCAACCCAAACAATTGCAAATAAATCTCCACCGATTCCATTTGCAGTTGGCTCCATTAAACCAATTGCAGCATTTGCGGCAATTGCAGCATCAATAGCGTTACCGCCTTGTTTCAATATATCAATTCCAATCTGAGTAGCTAACGGATGACTTGTAGCAACCATTCCATTTTCAGCAATAATTTCGGATCTTGTAGAAAATAATTCTCCTGTAATTCTATCTTGAGCAAATCCAATAAATGGGATTAATAAAAACAATAGCTTTTTCATAAATACAATTTACAAAAAAATTGGACTAACTTATTTTTGTCCTTGAAGTTATAAAGTAGATGTTTGAAAAGAGACTGTAGCAGATGAGCCAATGACGAGAATTGAACTCGTGACCTCTTCCTTACCAAGGAAACGCTCTACCACTGAGCTACATCGGCTAAATACATAAAAATTATTGAAAAAAGAGCGGGAGACCGGGTTCGAACCGGCGACATTCAGCTTGGAAGGCTGATGCTCTACCAACTGAGCTACTCCCGCTTATTATTTTGACTTTTTAATGTGGGGAGAGCAGGATTCGAACCTGCGAAGTTAAAAACAGCAGATTTACAGTCTGCCCTCGTTGGCCGCTTGAGTATCTCCCCAAAAAAAATCACTATTTAAAAGAACCGAGCCGATGGAGGGACTCGAACCCACGACCTGCTGATTACAAATCAGCTGCTCTAGCCAGCTGAGCTACATCGGCTTATGCTATAAAAAAAGCCCGCCGTTAGAGCGGACAGCAAATGTAAATATTTATTTTTTCAAACAAAACAAAATAATAAGAATTTTAGAGGATTTATAAGATTGAAATCTATATTATTTATTCCTTGGATGAGTGTTTGAATAAACTTTCTTTATTTCTTCAATACTTCTGTTAGTATAAACTTGAGTAGCAGCTAAACTTGAATGACCTAACAGATCCTTTACCGCATTTAAGTCTGCCCCATTATTTAATAAATGAGTTGCAAATGAATGTCTTAAAATGTGTGGGCTTTTTTTAACTTTTGTAGATACATAATCAAAATACTTGTTGGTAATTCTATAAACTAAATTTTCATATATTTTTTCACCCTTAGATGTTAAAAATAAGAAGTCTTTACTTTTAATTCTATTTAATTCATTTCTATAATCCATATATTCATTTATTAATGAAATTGTAGATTTTAACATTGGTATAAATCTTTCCTTATTTCTTTTTCCTAAAACTTTTATTCTCTTACTTGAAAAGTCTATATCCTTTATCTTAAGATCAGTTAGTTCTATTCTTCTTATTCCAGTTGAATACAACATTTCTATAATTAATCGATCCCTTTTTCCTTCAAAAGAATTTTGAAAATTATTTATATCTAAAGCACTTATTACTTCCTTTTCAGAAAATGGTAATTGAATAATTTTTTTTGTTTTTAATGCTCTATGATTATCAAGAGGGTTTTTCTTTATTTTTTCAATCTTTAGTAAAAACTTATAATAAGTATTTAAAGAAGAAATCTTTCTGTTTATTGATCTATTTGAAATTTTAGATTCAACCAGTTTTACAATCCATGATCTTAACTGAGAATAATCAACTTTGCTTATTGAAGATTGATCAAATTCATTTTTGTTATAATCTGAAAATGACATAATATCATTCTCATATGCTTTTATGGTATTAGGAGAATATTTTTTCTCTAATTGCAGATAATCTATAAAAGACTTTATACTCATAGCATATGAATCTAAAATCTAAAATTACTAAAAAAGCTATTGTTTAATCTTGAAGATTAGAAATAATATTATATTTCTTCTTGATCTCTTAATCGTTGAATATACTGGGCTTTTTGAATAACAGCTCTTCTTTTTACAGATGATTTTGTAAATTCCTTTCTAGTTTGAAGTGACTTTTTAGTTCCAGTCTTATCAAACTTTCTTTTAAAACGCTTAAGCGCTCTATCAATATTTTCTCCTTCTTTAATTGGAATTATTAGCATATTACAAACCCCCTTTCTTTAAAATGTGTTGCAAATATAAACTAATTCTAAACTAATAAAAGGGTTATATCAATAAAATTTAAGACTTTATAGCTTCTAAATATTTATTAAGTTGTTCCTTAACAACTGGGAATAAGAAAAACAAACCTATCATATTTGGAAATACCATTGCAAAAATCATTGCATCAGAAAAATCCCAAATGGAACTCATACTAGCCGCAGAACCTATTACCACAAACATGCAAAAAATTAACTTGTAAGTAAGATCTGCTATTCGTCCTCTTCC
>JAAZXZ010000116.1 GCA_014239895.1 Flavobacteriaceae bacterium | reverse complement strand
GGTAATTTATGCAATAGTTGAAGCATCAGAAAGAAAAGGAGGGTTTTATAAGTCTACTAATAGAGGAGCTAGTTGGGAAAAACAGAGTAGTCGTGTGACAAGTGGAAATTATTATCAAGAAATTATTGCAGATCCAGTAGATGTAAATACTGTGTATTCGATGGATACATGGATGCATGTTACTCATGATGGCGGAAAGACATTTAAAAATGTAGGTGAAGATTTCAAACATGTTGACAATCATTCTATGTGGATTAATCCAGACAATAATAAACATTGGCTTGTTGGCTGTGATGGTGGTATATATGAAACATTTGATGCAGCTAATAATTGGGATTTTAAAGAGAATCTGGCAGTTACTCAGTTTTATAAAGTCGCTGTAGATAATGATTCTCCATTTTATAATATATATGGGGGAACACAAGATAATTTTAGTCTAGGAGGACCTTCTAGAGTTAATACTGCTCATGGGATTACAAATCAAGACTGGTTTATAACTCATGGTGGAGATGGTTTTGAATCACAGGTTGATCCAGAAAACCCAAATATAGTATATGCACAATCTCAATACGGTTGGCTTGTAAGGTATGATAAGAAAAGTGGGGAAGAGGTAGGTATAAAACCTATAGCTCGAAAAGGCGAATTGGATTATGTATGGAACTGGGATGCTCCTCTAGCAGTGAGTCATCATAAAAGTGGCAGATTATATTTTGCTGCTAATAAAGTGTTTAAGTCAGATGATTATGGAAATAGCTGGCAGGTTATAAGTGAAGATCTTTCTAGACAAATAGATAGAAATAAACTTAAAGTATATGACCGGGTAATTAGCATAGATGCAGTTGAAAAGAATGGTTCAACATCTCCTTACGGTACTATTGTTGCATTATCTGAATCATCAATTGATCCAGACTTTATAGCTATAGGAACAGACGATGGTTTAATTCAAATTACTGAAGATGGTGGTAAAACTTGGCGTAAAATAGATAATATTTCAGGAGCGCCAGATCAATCTTATGTAAATAGTGTATATCTTTCTCAGCATGATTCTAACTTAATGTATGCTGCCTTTAATCATCATAAGTATGGTGATTTTACACCATATGTCTTTAAATCTGAAGATAGAGGAAATAGCTGGAAATCTATTAGTAATAATTTACCTAAAAGAGGAAGTGTGTATTCAATTGAAGAAGATCATGTAGATAAAAGCCTTATTTTCTGTGGAACTGAATTTGGGGTGTTCTTTTCTCCAAATAAAGGTGAGAGATGGAAAAAATTAGGTAATGGACTACCAACCATTGCTGTTAGAGATATAGCAATTCAAAGACGTGAAAATGATTTAGTTTTAGGAACATTTGGAAGAGGTTTTTATGTAATGGATGACTATTCTGCTTTAAGAAATATTGAAAATTCAAATATTGAAGTAAAAGCAGAGATATACCCTATTAGAGAAGCTCTAATGTGGGAAAAATCTATGCCGCTTGGATTGCCTGGAAAAGCATTTCAAGGGGATAATTTTTATAGCGCAGAAAACCTTGACCCTGTAGCTATGGTAACCTATTACTATAGTGATAGTTATAAATCAATTAAGGAAAAGCGTCAGAAAAAAGAAAAAGAATTAATAAAATCAGAAGAAGATGCAACATACCCTTCTTATGAAGAGCTATATGCAGAGGTAAATGAAGAAAAGCCAAAATTGCTATTTACAATAAAAAACTCTTCTGGAAAGGTAGTTAAGAAGATTTTCAAAAACCCATCTAAAGGACTTCAGCGTATTAATTGGAATTTAAGGTATGAAGAAAATAATCCTATTGATTTAAGTACTGCATCATTTTATAATCCATTTGCGGGAACTTCTGAAGGAACACTTGTAAATCCAGATACTTATACAGTTGAATTAGATTATTATGACAATGGTTCACTCACTAATTTAGTTTCTCCAGTTTCTTTTAATGTAAGAGCTTTAGATAATACAATTATGCCTGCAAAGGATAGAGCTGCTAAAGTTGCTTTCCAAAGAGAAGTTTCAGCCTTACAGGGAGAAATGTCAGCTAGTGGTAGTATTCTTTCTGAAATTAATAATAAACTAAAATATATAAAGGAGGCTGTAAAAGTAGTTGAAGAGCCTATGGGTTCACTATCTAACACTATAAGAGATATTGAATTGAGAATAAAAGATATAAACACGAGGTTATATGGAGATTCTGTTAAAAGACGTTTAGATATACAGCAGCTGCCATCACCATCAAATAGATTAGGTTCAATGTCTTATGAGCAAAAATATTCAACTGCAGCACCTACACAAACCCATATTAGAAGTTTTGCAATTGCCAAAGAAGAATATTTACCGATAAAAGTTGAAATTGAGAATTTAATGAAGGAAGATATTAAGAAATTAGAAGATGAGCTAAAAGCTATTGGAGCTCCATATACGCCTGGCCGTATTATTCCAGAGCAATAGATAACTATTTTATTTATTTCTTGTTAGGATTTTTATAGATTATTAATAGAACATAATATGTTAGAGTCCTTAAAAGATAGAATACAAGAAACTAATAAAGAGGAGTTATGGAACACATTGTCTCATTCTATTGGCCTACTTCTTAGTATTATAGGTACCCCTATATTATTTTATTACGACCAACATATAACTTTACTAAGTACATGGAGTATTATTTTTTATGTTTTTGGACTTATCTTGGTATACTTATCCTCATCTTTATATCATTTCACTACTAATCCAATTCTAAAAGAGAAGTTTAGAATTTTTGATCACATAAGTATTTATTACCTAATAGCAGGTTCATATGCGCCTGCTTGTCTTATAACGCTTTATGATGGTCAAGGTTTATTTATTTTTTTAACAGTAACTACATTAGCTTTATTCGGAACTATTTTAAAAATCTTCTTAACTGGTAAATTTGAATTTCTTTTTCTTTTATTATACTTAGCAATGGGTTGGTTAATAGTTATTGAATTC
>JAAZXZ010000114.1 GCA_014239895.1 Flavobacteriaceae bacterium | reverse complement strand
TTACTCCTAAATCAATTATTTCAAATCCATTGCATTCCAATACAACTTTAACAATATTTTTACCTATATCATGGACATCACCCTTAACTGTTGCCAGTAATATTTTCTTACTTTTACTAGTTGTCTTTTTATCGATAAATGGGGTTAAATGATTTACTGCTTTTTTCATAACTCGTGCGCTTTTTACTACTTGTGGCAAAAACATTTTTCCTTTCCCAAAAAGGTCTCCGACAACATTCATTCCATTCATTAATGGACCTTCGATAACATCTATAGCATTCTTTAAGCTCAGGCGAGCTTCTTCAGCATCTTCATCAATATATTCATCAATACCTTCCACCAATGCGTATTCAATCCTTTTTTCGATATTATAAGATCGCCATTCTTGAGTAGTTTTCTTCTTTTTGTAATCTTTTTTAAATGATTGAGAAAATTCTAATAATTTCTCTGTGCCTTCTGAATCCTTATTGAAAATAATATCTGTAATAAGCTTACTTAATTCTTTATCAATTTTATCATAAATAACAATTTGCCCTGCATTCACAATACCCATATCCATTCCCGCATTAATAGCATGATATAAAAAAATAGAATGCATTGCTTCTCTTACAGCATTATTACCTCTAAAAGAGAAAGATAGATTACTAACCCCTCCACTAATATGTGCTTCTGGGCATTGTATTTTAATTTCTTTGCATGCTTCAATATAATTGAGAGCAAATGGATTATGTTCTTCAATCCCCGTAGCTACTGCGAAGATATTAGGATCAAAAATAATATCTCTAGGATCAAAGTCTACCTGATTTACTAAAATGTCATAAGCTCTTTTACAAATACATACTTTTTTATCAATTGTTTCTGCCTGACCTTTTTCATCAAAGGCCATCACAATAACAGCTGCTCCAAATTGCTTAACTTTTTTTGCATGGTTGATAAATTCATTTTCACCTTCTTTCAAGCTAATAGAATTCACAATCGGTTTTCCTTGTATATTTTTTAATCCTTCCTCTAATACACTCCACTTAGATGAGTCTATCATTATAGGTACTTTCGATATATTAGGATCTGCAGATATAAATCTTAAGAATTTTTCCATAGCTTGTTCAGAATCAAGCATTCCTTCATCCATATTTACATCAATAATTTGTGCACCATTATCTATTTGTTCTTTGGCAACATTCAGTGCTTTTTCGTAGTTATTGCTTAAAATTAATTTTTTAAAAACAGAGGATCCTGTAACGTTGGTACGTTCTCCAATATTAACAAAATTGAGATTATCTCTAAAAATAAGTGGCTCTAATCCCGTAAATGATGTTTGATAATTAATATTAGGAATTACTCTTGGACTCTTATCTTTAATGACATTTTTTATCGCTTTGATATGTTCGGGGGTTGTTCCACAACAACCCCCTACAATATTTAAATATCCTTTGGATACTAATTCAGATATTTCTTTTGCCATAAAATCAGGACTATCATCATATTCTCCTAATTCATTTGGGAGTCCCGCATTGGGATGCGCAGATACTGAAGTGTTGGCAATTTTTGATAATTCAGCGATATAATATTTCATATCTGTAATGCCTAGCGCACAATTAATACCAATACTTAATGGTTTGCTATATTTGATAGTATGCCAAAATGCTTCTAATGTTTGTCCTGATAGGGTCCTACCGCTTTTATCCACTATTGTTACAGAAATCATCAATGGAATATCAACATCATTGTCATTTAAATAGTCATTAATGGCAATGATGGCAGCTTTGCAATTTAACGTATCAAAAATAGTTTCAATCATTAGTA
>JAAZXZ010000102.1 GCA_014239895.1 Flavobacteriaceae bacterium | reverse complement strand
CCCCAATCAACTACATGGTAGCTAGGAACTTTTAGGTTTTCCTTTACAGCTCCTACATCAGCATACAGATTATCATAAAATCTTACGTCTGAGTCCATAGATAATCTTTCAGCTACTTGCCAATCAATCCCCATTCCAGCAGTAAACTGAGCCGCATCACCTACTTCACCTCCGTCTACATCACTACTAGAAGTACTAATTACGTTTTGATCCTCATCAGTAACTCTACTAAGAGCTTCACCTACATACTTCCAATCACCCATTGAAAGAAATCCAGTAAGTGTGTAAGGTACATCAGGCTGAGGTTTCCAATCAAAGTCAAATTCAATACCTTGATGTAATTGCTCTACACCTTCATTGGTTGTAAATGTAACAACATCATTTTGAACATTAAATGAAGTTACTACTCTGTCTGCCCAATTTGTTCTATACGCATTAACATTAGCAGAGAAATTTGGGCTTGAATATGAATATCCAGCTTCAAGACCAAGTATTGTCTCATTTGAAGTTAATGGATTAACCTGATTAGTATAATTCAAGTAGATATTATCATGGTATGGCTGACGAGAGTAATATCCAGCATTAAAAAATACCTTTCCATTTTCTGCAAGATCCCATCCAACACCTGCTTTAGCATTATACCCAACGTTAGATACTTTTTCTGAATCAACACCATCTTCAATTCCACCTGGAAGTGCTCCAGTTGCTTGAGATGAAGTGCCATCAATTAATGTTTGATCAGCATATTGATAATGATCAAATCTTTGATGTGATTGATTAGAAACTGCTCCTTGAAAGAATGTTGAAAAATTATCAGAAGTATATTCTACCTGAGTAAAAATTCCTGCATATGAAATTCTCTCATCATTACTATAAGCAATTTTTTCATCTTGATTAAATTTAGCAAAAGTAGCATACCATGGATTAGCAGCCATATCTCTAGCTGTAATAACATTCTTATATGTTCCATAAGAACCATAGGTTTGATGATTATCATTTTGATTTCTCAATCTAATATTCTCTTGCCATGTTTGTAGTCCATGGAAATTCTCTACAATTCTAAAGTGTTCTCCATAGTATGTTCTAAGGTCAGCACCAACATTGAATGTAAGATTATCACTAAATACTTTTTCATACTTCATAACCATTCCAACCCAGTTGTGCATATTCATAGATGCTCTAGTAATATATCCACCTTCTGCTGCATAGTTACCTCCAGCGCCAGAAGTAGATAAATTATAACCATAAATTGCGTCATAATCTAAATTACCACGATCATTTCGAATTCTTTGACCTCTACCTCCAGTACCTCCACCATTACCTGTAGAAGCATATAATACTGTATTCAGGCTTGAAGAATCATCAATATCCCAATCCCAGTTTAAGTTAAATACTGGTTTGTGATAGAAATTTCTTCTTTCAGTCATGTATGTGTCTCCATACATTCCCCAGTTATTATTATATTTTCTTCCATACTCTAAATAGCTAGAAATACTTTTTCCAAAGTTTTGATCATGCCATTGTGGAGCACCAGTCATAAGAAAATTTAAACTATGTTCGTCATTTACATCATATCCAACAGAAAGGAAATACGTTTGTCCTTGACCATAAGTTCCTTCATTGTAACCATCACCTTGCCAGTGACTCATTAAGAAACTAGTTGCCCATTTACCTTTTTTTCCAGTATCATAAGAATATGTGGCTTTTAGATAATTATCATTACCAACACCTGCATAAGCAAATCCTCCTTCTCTTTTGTCAGTTGACTTCATAACAAAGTTAACTGTACCACCAACAGAGGAGATAGCTAATTTAGAAGCTCCTAATCCTCTTTGGATTTGAACTACACTAGCAACATCATTCATTCCAGACCAGTTTGACCAATACATTTTACCATCTTCCATACCATTGATCGGTTGACCATTAAGCATGTAAGCTGTATTGTCTTGCTCAAATCCTCGAACTGCAATTCTTGTGTCACCAAAACCACCACCTTGACCTGAAACATATACAGAAGGGGTGTTAACAAGAGTCATTGTGATATCTTGTGCGCCTATCTTTTTCTGAATGTCGCTTCCCTTAATCGTAGAAACAGCAACAGGAGTATTTCTGTCTTCAGCAAGGTCAATAACCCCACCTCCAATTAAAACGACTTCCTCTAACTCTTGAAGGTCTAATGAATCATCATCGCCTTCCTGAGATACAATTGCCAAAGAAAAAAGAAGAACTAAGGCAACTAATAAATTTTGAGTAATTTTTTTCATAATTTATTTAAGTTTTAGTTATTTAAGTTTATTTATTTTACGCAAAAATAGTGATTATTGATGAAATACCCATATTTTACCGTTAATTACTTATGAAAACAATTATTAACATATTTTGCTCAAAATATATCAATATTTGGCTGTATCGCTCTCTCTATCATATTTTTCAAATACACAAACAAACTCAATTGACTCATTCTTGTCATTGATTACTCTATGAAATTTGCCTTGTGGGATCAGTACAATATCAGCAGCTTTTACATCAAATTCTTCTTCACCTAAAATCATTTTTCCTTCTCCTTTAGTAAAAAAATAAACTTCTTCTAGGTCATCATGTAGGTGGCCTCTAGTAGATTGATTAGGTTTTAACGTAGTCTTAGACAAAGTCATATGTTCAAGCAAATTGTTATCTTCTAAAACATAAGTTTCATTGTCTTTAGTTATCTCTCCTCCAATTTCGTTTGTATTTACTTTCATTTTCTATATTATTTAATTTGATCTAATTCATGTATCAAAGGTAAAATGTAATCTTCATAATTATTGTTTAATTTTTTAGGGACTGGTTTTCCAGGAGGTAGTTTTTGTTTATATGGATCAACCTGTCTACTATTCTTCCAAAATCTGTAGCATACATGAGGCCCTGAAGTATTTCCTGTCATTCCAACTTTACCTATTACATCTCCCTGTTTGACATATTTCCCTTGTTTTATTCTTCCCTTTTTTTGCATGTGTAAATACTGGGTTGAATATTTGTTATTATGCTGAATTTTTACATAATAACCATTACCTCTAGTGTATGAGGATTTTACTACTCTTCCATCAGCAGTTGCCATTATTGGTGTTCCAACTGGAGCTGCAAAATCTGTTCCTTTGTGCGGTTTAACTCTATTTCCATAATATGCTATTCTTCTTTTTAAGTTATATCTGGAAGAAATATTGCTAAACCGAAGAGGTGATTTTAAGAAAGTTCTTTGTAAACTATTTCCTTTTTCATCATAAAATTCTGGAGTTTTTTTAAGAGAATCTGTTATAAAATAAAAGGCATATAATTCTTCTTGATTGTGTTCAAAATAGGCTGCATCTATACTTTTTATCCCTACTAGTATTGTATCTTCAATATATCTCTCATTATATATTATCTTAAATCTATCTCCCTGCTGCAATCTAGTAAAATCTATTGTCCAAGCATATATGTCAGATAATTGATTGATTAATTCCCAGGGCAATCCTTTTTGATCCATTGTTTCAGATAAACTACTATTGATACTTCCGTATGTCGTTTTCCTAAGAATCTTAAAAGGTTTCTTCCTATTGTAGGCGGTTATTGAATCAGAATTTGCAAAATCTATAACTACATAATCTACTTTATTAGGCTGATAAATAAAATACAATGGCCGATTTAAAGAATCCTTTTTAGATAATATGGTGTATGGTTTCCCAGTAGTAAGCCACCTAATATCAAATGAATCCTTTATCCCCTGAACAATTTTATATATCTCAGGATATGATATTTTTTTCTTTATTAATATTTCTCCAAAACTATCTCCAGATCTTATTGTATCACGAGATACATTGTAGTTATTTAAATCAAACCCAAATTCAATATTTGGCTCAATTTTTTGACTACTATTAAAGTCAAAAATACATGACTGAATTAATACAATCAATAATAAATATTTTAATACATATAATTTATCCATTACAAAAATTGTATTTCAAATGAATTATTTAAACCACTAAATGCCTCTAAATCTACTTTAATTGATCCCACTGCTAAATCTGCTTTAACTCTAATTGGAACTCTATTTTTATCAGCTGTTACCCATATTGTTAAACTTTCTTTTCTAATAAATATTCTGTCAGACTTAACATAAGGTCTTATTTTTAAACATTTAATCTTACCAAAAGTAGTATTAATGACCTCCGTTAACAAGTACTTCATCTTGATTTCATTATTCTGATAGTCAAAAAATGTATTAATTGTAATTTCATTATTACTCTCTATGTTTTTTAAATTAAAATTTTTTCTCAAAAAATATATAATAGAAATCAAATCATGAGAATTGGCGCTTATATGCTTCTCTGTTTTACTGTTAGTTTTTATATTATTTATTATAGCTTTCTCCAGATTATGATCAAAATAAATTGATAAGTTTTTTGTATAACCGCCCTCAGAAATCCTTCTAATAAATTTATAAGGTCTAGTATCTTTTTTATCAAAATAACTTTCATATCTATCATTGACTTTAAAAAACCAATTTATTGGGCCTACTGTTTTTCCAATAGCAACTACATGATAGAATTCCTTGTTATCTAATGTGTCATTTGTTAGGGTCATTGTCGCTTCTCCAGCCTTTAACCACCCACTATATGATATTTTGTATTTCAACCATTCACCTGATTTAAATGGCTTAAATTCTTGAGAATTAATTGTATTAAAATTAATTATCAATAAGAAGAAAAGTATCCTTTTAATGTTCATCAAAGACATTGAATAATGTTCAAAAATAATAAATTTATAGTATTAAAATTATCTGGATTTATAATAATTATAAATTAATAATGCTCTTGTTTCTCCAACTATTTTTTTTAGATCCTTGATTTTTGCAGTAGATATATTTCTGTTAGATTTAAAATGTCTTAATAAATCTAAAATTGTTTTTTCTCCAATCCCTTTAATCTGCTCTAATTCATTTGTTAAAAAACTACTACTTCTTTTATTTCTATGATGTTTTAAGCTAAATCTATGGGCTTCATTTCTTAGATTCTGAATTAGCTTTAGAGTCTCTGATCTTTTATCTAAATATAATGGAATGGATTCATTAGGAAAGTATATATCTTCCAATCTCTTAGCAATTCCAATTAAAGCAATCTTCTTGTCTAATTTTAATTCAATTAATGCCTTTAGTGCAGAAGATAATTGTCCCTTGCCGCCATCAATAATTACCAATTCAGGTAGTGATTGCTTCTCTTTTAATAATCTAGAATACCTTCTATAAACTATCTCTTGCATCATTGCAAAATCGTTAGGGCCAATAACTTCTTTTATATTAAAATATCTATATTCTTTTTTATTAGGCTTAGCATTTTTAAAAACAACACATGCTGATGTAGCATTTGTTCCCTGAAGATTTGAATTATCAAAACATTCTATATGATAGGGCTCTTTATTTAACTTTAAATCTGTTTTTGCTTGATTTAATATCCTTTGGTAATGCGCCTCAGGATCCAATTGCTTTCTTTGTTGAAGTTGATTTATTCTAAAGTGTTTAGCATTTTTTAAAGACAAATCAACAATTCGCTTTTTATCACCAGTTTTTGGCAAGCTTAATTTTAGGGTTTTCCCTAAATTAATTTTACAATTCGTATAAATCTCCTTTGATTCAGAATTGAATTTTGATCTTATCTCAAGAATTGCAAATTTTAATATTTCTTTATCATCTACTTCAAATTTCTTTTTTATTTCTGTATTATATGATCTAACTATAGAACCATAACAAATTTGTAAAAAATTAATATATGCATAATCCATTTCAGAGTAAACTGTAAAAACATCAACATTATTTATTTTTGGATTAACTATAGTAGATTTAGACTGATAATTTTCAAGTGCAATAAGTTTTTCTTTAATTTCTTGAGCCTTTTCATACTGCATATTCTTTGAATACTGCTGCATTTTTTTCTTCATTATAATTTTAAATTGACTAAATTTTCCTTTAAGAATTTCTCTAGCCAAATCTATATTCTTCTTATACTGAGTTTCTGTCAATTTAGTTTCATTTGTTTTCTCTACACCTTCAATATTAAAACCAAGAATTATTGAATGTCCGTCTCTTCTAAATAGTCTTAGAGATAGTTTGTTTTTGTTGTCATTAATTTTTTTTTCAGTTAGGTTGTAGTTACTTAACCTTATAGGAAATAAATTATTAATTAGATCAAGTAAAGTATGGATTGTTTTGATAGATGTATATGGGCCATAGTATTCAGATCCATCATGAATTAATTTTCTTGTAATAAATAGTCGAGGGAATCTCTCGTTTTTTATACACATCCAAGGATATGATTTGCCATCCTTTAGTTGAATATTATATTTGGGTTTATATTTTTTTATTAGATTATTTTCTAATAATAAAGCATCTGACTCAGTCTTAACGAGAATATGTTTTATAAAAGAGATATTAGAAATTAATTTGTTTGTCTTTCCTGTATGACTCTGCTTAGAAAAATATGAATTGACTCTTTTTTTTAAATTTTTTGCTTTTCCTATATAAATAATATTATTTTTTGAATCAAAAAATTGATAAACTCCAGGATTACTTGGAAGATTGTTGGAAATAATTTTTAAACTCTTAATATCCATAAAATTATAAGGATTATTAGAGAATACTGGCTATTTATTTTTGCATATTTTTAGCTTCAATACTCAAAGTTGCGTGCGGTACTAATTTAAGTCGCTTCTTACTAATTAATTTTCCTGTTACTCTACAAACGCCATAAGTTTTGTTTTGTATTCTGATCAATGCAGTTTTCAAATCTCTTATAAACTTCTCTTGTCTTAATGCAAGTTGCGAATTTGATTCTTTACTCATAACAGAACTCCCTTCATCAAAAGCCTTAAAAGTAGGGGCTGTATCTTCAGTGCCATTATTATGATCATTCATATATGCACTTTTTATTAACTCAAGATCATGCTTTGCTTTCTCAATTTTACCTAAAATTAGCTTCTTAAATATTTCCAAATCCTTATCTGAATATCTTGTAATTAATACTGATCCCATATTTTTATTCTTTAGTTATAAATATTTTTGTTTTAATCTTATCAAAATCAATTTCTGTTCCATTTTCTAAATCCTTTTTCAAATCAATAGAATTTGCTAATGTTTCAGATTTCATATAATCAATATTCTTTTCTACTGCTCTAGCAATTCTATCATCATAAAGGATAACAATTTTAATTCTATCAGTAACTTCAAAACCAGATATTTTTCTAATATTTTGTATTCTACTGATTAATTCCCTAGAAATTCCTTCGTCAATTAAATCCTCATCTATAGTTATATCTAAGGCTACTGTAATATTTCCTTCATGCGCCACCAGCCATCCTTCAATGTCATTTGAAAAGATTTCAAAATCCGTGACATCGAAAGTAACATTTTTTTTGTTAATTATTAAATCAATTTTAGAAGTAGTTTCTAAGTTTTGAATTTGTTCTGGTGTTAATTTCCCAACTACAGAGGCAATTTCTTTCATTTGGGTTCCAAATCGTGGACCTAAATTTTTAAAATTTGGTTTAACATTTTTTATTAATAAATCGGACTGCCCCTCAATAAATTCAATTTTTTTAACATTAACCTCTCTTTTTATCAATTCTGAAACTGCAGAGATTTGCTTTTTTTGTTTATTGTTATTAACAGGGATCATTATCTTATTTAACGGCTGCCTTACTTTTATCTTCTCCTTAGCTCTTAAAGACAGTGTAAGAGATGATATTCTTTGAGCATATTTTATTTTCACTTCTAATTTTTTGTCTACTAATGATGGATTTACCTTAGGAAATAAATCCAAATGAACACTCTCTGCTTTATTATTTAAAACATTTTTTGTTAAATCTTGATAAAGTTTATCCATAAAAAATGGGGCAATTGGAGCAGAAAGTTTAGAAATATTCAATAAAACTGTGTATAGAGTTTGATATGCAGATATTTTGTCTAACTCATATTCTCCTTTCCAAAATCTTCTTCTGCTCAATCTCACATACCAATTGCTTAAATATTCAATAACAAATTCTGAAATTGCTCTTGCTGCTTTTGTTGGCTCATAATCGCTATATAAATCGTCAACTCTTTCTATTAATGAGTTTAATTCAGATAAAATCCATCTATCTATTTCAGGTCTATCCTGATATGTAATTTTACTTTCCTTAAAAGCAAAACCATCTATATTGGCATATAATGAAAAGAATGCATATGTATTATATAGGGTTCCTAAAAATTTTCGTCTAACCTCATCAACTCCATCTATATCAAATTTTAGATTATCCCAGGGGTTTGAATTTGATATCATATACCATCTAGTTGCATCTGGGCCATAATCATTTAATGTTTTAAATGGATCAATTGCATTACCCAATCTCTTGGACATTTTTTGGCCATTCTTGTCTAAAACAAGACCATTTGAAACAACATTTTTATATGCATATGATTCAAAAACTAATGAACTAATTGCGTGAAGTGTATAAAACCATCCCCTCGTTTGATCTACACCTTCGGCAATAAAATCAGCTGGAAAAAATTTATCTTTATCAATTAAGTCCTTGTTTTCAAAAGGATAATGCCATTGAGCATAGGGCATGCTCCCTGAATCAAACCAAACATCAATTAAATCAGTTTCTCTAAACATTTTTTCTCCAGTATTTGAAACTAAAACAATTTTATCTACTATATGTTTGTGTAAATCTATCTTATTATAATTTTCATCAGAATAATTTTCTGATTCAAAATCTGAAAAAATATCCTCAGACATAATGCCCTGGTCAATAGATTTTTTTATTTCTTCCTTTAACTCTTTTACCGAACCTATACATATTTCTTCAGAACCATTTTCAGTTCTCCAAATTGGTAATGGTATCCCCCAAAATCTGGATCTAGATAAATTCCAATCATTTACATTTTCTAACCATTTTCCAAATCTACCATCCCCTGTTGATTTTGGTTTCCAATTTATTGAGCTATTTAACTTGACCATAGAATCACTAATTTTTGAGGTTTTAATAAACCAAGAATCAATTGGATAATATAAGATTGGCTTGTCAGTCCTCCAACAATTAGGATAACTGTGTTTATATTTTTCAACCCTAAAAGCTCTGTTTTCCTTCTTTAATTTTATAGCAATTTGAACATCTACAGACTTTTCAGGGACTTTTTCAGAATCATAATATTCGTTTTTTACATATTTTCATGAAAGCTCTTTCATATCAGATATAAATCTTCCCTGCAAGTCAACTAGTGGAACCAAATCTCCATTTTTATCTTTTACTAACATAGGTGGAATCTGTGGCTTTGCTTGTTTAGCAACTAATGCATCATCTGCACCAAATGTTGGAGCTGTATGAACAATGCCTGTCCCATCACTTGTAGTCACAAAATCTCCATGGATAATTCTAAATGCATTTTCAGGGTTTTCAGCGGGTAAAGCGTATTTTAATAATTGTTCATATTTAATATCTAAAAGATCTTTTCCAAGAAATTTATTTGATATGTAAAAAGGTATTTCCTTTGAATTAGATTCAAATTCTAATAGCTCTGATTCAGAGTTGATTTCAAAATAATCTCCTAAAAATAACTTATGAATTAAATCTGTTGCTAATATTACTTGTATGGGCTTATATGTATATTGATTAAATGTTTTAATTAAAGTATATTCTATTTTAGAACCAACTGTAAGTGCTGTGTTGCTTGGCAATGTCCAAGGAGTAGTTGTCCAGGCTAATAAATAAATATCTTCTCCATTATCTAAAAAGTCAGGAAGGTTTTGATCAATAATTTTAAACTGAGCAGTTACAGAAGTGTCCGTCATATCTTGATATGTGCCTGGCTGATTCAATTCATGAGAACTAATTGCTGTCCCAGCTTTAGGAGAATAAGGCTGAACTGTATATCCTTTATACATTAAGTCCTTATTATAAATCTGTTTTATTAACCACCAAACAGATTCCATATATTTTGATTCATAAGTAATATATGGATCCTCCATGTCTACCCAATAACCCATTTTCTTAGTAAGGTCATTCCATATATCTGTATATTTCATTACGGCTTCTTTACAGGAGTTATTATAGTCTTCAATACTAATTTTATTTCCAATATCTTCCTTTGAAATACCAAGACTATTCTCCACGTCTAATTCAACTGGCAGCCCATGCGTATCCCATCCTGCTTTTCTTTTTACTTGATATCCCTTCATCGTTTTATACCTTAAAAAAATGTCCTTGATAGTTCTTGCTAAAACATGGTGAATGCCTGGGAGTCCATTTGCTGATGGTGGTCCTTCATAAAAAATATAAGGAGTTTTTCCTTCTGCATTAGAAACAGATTTTTTAAAAATATCATTCTTATCCCAGTAAGACAGAATGTCTAGTGCTATGTTGGATAAATCTAATTTTTTGTATTCTGGAAAAATCATATTTTTTCTCTCATCTTTAAAATGTTTTTGAAAATAGTAAATTTAGTTAAACTTATCTAGTTTTATTCACTAAAGATTATAAGAATTAATAACCATAACGGTCAGCAATTGCGTCTGCTCTTTGAAGTAGGTATTCTTTTGTAATTCCTGCAATATCATCCATATTATAAGCAGATCTGTATATATGCATTGCTTTTTCAGGATTACCAGTCTCTTCATAAAATCGACCCATATAATAGCTAGGAAGTATTGTCTCTTTATATTTATTTGTAGCTAATTTTGCTAAATCCTTAAAAAAATTAAATTTTTCTGTCTCATCTATATATTGTTCAACTGCAACAAAATCATTAATTGAAATTTCTTTAATAACTCCAAAGTGATCCTTTATTTTTTCATATTTTTCTTCTAGATATCTAACTGGTGAAGTTTTCAATTTTAAAATAATTGAATCATACTCTATTCTATTTATATCCTTATATATAGAAAACATATCCTCAATTGAATGTGGGATGGTATATGCTGGCAAAGTATAATGAGAGGGTGTTTCTAGATTTTGAAATTTATAATGAATATTTTTATTATTTAACGAATCAAGTCTTTGATTGAAATCTAATACATCTTCTGAAATTGATTTATAATCCCCACTTGACGTGCTAAGATAGTAGTATATATTATGTGAAGAAGATATTAAATATTGTGCTAAATATTTTTTCATTTGTTTAGTAAATTTTGGGCTAACAACTATATATCCATTCATTATTGGAACTTTTTTTATTATAAAGAAATTGATAAAGTTTGCGGTTCTTTCATGTCCTACGGCCACTCTAAAATTAGTTGTTCTATAATTCTTGTTTATATAAGGAATCAATTCCTGAGATACAAATTCAAAGAAATTTGCAGTAGAGGATATAGGTGTAAAATTTATATTATCGATAACACTTGTATCATTGTATCTTGAGGCAATTTGATTTATTCCAACTACAATGGCTTCAGGAATATCACCCCAAAAAGACATATAGTCTACATTCCCTGAAACTATCTCAAATAAATAATCTCCATCAAAAACAATAAATACCGGATAACGCTTTTCTTCATCTAAATTATAGTCTCTTGGCAGCTGTATTGTAATTGCCCTTTCTGTATCTAATTTATCAGAATAAATCTTCTCATAAATATTATTGCTTCTTATACTATCTTGCTCTTGAGAACAGAGTGTAAAAGATGAAATAAAAAATATAATTAATAATAATTTATGATTCATTTGATCTTTTTTTTATTATTTATAAAAGGTAATATAGTTAATGATAATCCTCCAAAAATAATTATCATTAAGGTCTGAGAAGTCCACATAATCCAGCCAAAAGACAAACTTGATACTGAACTTATGCCAAACCAACTAAAAGAAATTTGGACGGCAAGCGGATAAGCCCCAATTCCTCCAGGGGTGAACATTATAGTTAAACTAGCCAATATAAATGAAATTAGAATTATTGAAAATGATAAATCTGGTAACTCAGTAACTGCTTTACTAGTTACATAAAACATAAGAATATACATAAGCCAAATAAATATGCTATGCATAATAAAAAGCCACTTATTCTCCAGTTTAAATATTACCATAAACCCTTCATATAATCCCTTAAAAAAAGTTTGTACTTTAGAAATAATAGGGAATGACTTACTGTTTTTTCTTAAAAAGAAAAATAAAATTCCGCCTAAAATAATAAATGAAAGCATTAAAAACTCAAGATTAATAAAGCTACTCGCTTCATAAAGTTTTTGTATAATGAGCTCATAGTTAATAAATAGTCCTAGCACTATTAATATACTAATACAAAGAACATCTACTGCCCTTTCTGCAACAATAGTGCCAATGCCTTTTTCTAAAGGAATATCCTCATACTTATATACAATAGTTCCTCTTGCAATATCTCCAGCTCTTGGAAAAGTATAATTTATTAGATAAGCTGAAAAAATAGCCATTACACTATTTAAGAAACTGATTTTATAGCCTAGAGGTTCTAATAAATATTTCCAACGATATGCCCTAGATAAATGACTTAATGCACCCAATAAAACTCCAAATATTACCCAACTATATTTGGCATTAGCAAATGATTCAATTATTGAATTAATATCATCTTCATTAAGAGCTCTAGCAGAATAAAATATACAACCAATTCCTATGGATATAGGAATAATTAATTTTAGGTATTTTATAAAATTTATTTTCAATTTAATTCCATATTATCTATTAGTCTAATCCCATTCAATCTTACTGCTATAAATGCCCTGTATTTTTTATTCTTGATTTTTTCTTTAACGGGTTGTAATATTTTAGATTCTGCAATAGTAAAATATTCTAATTTTATTTCAGGTATATTATCAAAAAACTTCTCTACATAAGTATAAATTTCTAAAAAACTCATTGAGGAAAAATTGATTCTAACATAATTAATGATCTCATATATCTTGCTTGCAATTTTTCTATAATGTTTGCTTAATTTTATATTCCTAGAACTTAAAGCTAAGCCATCCTTTTCTCTTATAGTTTGACATCCAATAACATTAACTGGGATATTATTATCTCTTACTAATTCCTGAATAATTCTTAACTGTTGAAAGTCTTTTTCTCCAAAATAGGCATTGTTAGGCTTGATAATATTAAATAAGTGAGTAACTATGGTAGCTACTCCATTAAAATGGCCTTTTCTATATCTTCCCTCCATAAATTTATCTAAGTCATAAAAATTAAATTTTTTAGCAGACACCTTTTTATCATAAATGTCACTAATCTCGGGAGCAAAAACGATGATATCAGCTGAAATGCTGTCTAAATAATTACAATCTTTTGTTAAATTTTTAGGATATAAGTTCAGATCCTTTTTATTATTAAATTGAGTAGGATTTACAAAAATACTTACAATTGTATAATCATTTTCCTTTATTGATTTTTTAACTAATGAGATATGACCTTTATGTAATGCTCCCATTGTAGGTACTAGTCCAATTCTAAAATTATTCTTTTTAAGATTGGTTAATTTGACTATTAAATTCGATTTTTCCCTAAATAGGTTCATTTTAATAAAAATTTAACACCTTGTAAACTTAATACATTGCAATTAATCTGCATAATTTTTGTAATTTTGCTTCCCTTTACGGGCCAGTTCAAATTTAAGGGATTATGAAAAACAAAAAGATTTTATATGTATCATCTGAAGTAGTTCCTTATCTTCCTGAAACAGAGATCTCTTCTATGTCATTTGAAATCCCTCGAATGATAAACAAACAAGGTGGACAAATTAGAATTTTCATGCCAAAATATGGCAGCATCAATGAAAGAAGGCATCAACTCCATGAAGTTATAAGATTATCTGGTCTGAACCTTGTAATTAATGATCTTGACATGCCCTTAATTATTAAAGTTGCTTCAATTCCTAAAGAAAGAATACAAGTGTATTTTATTGATAATGAAGATTATTTTAAAAGAAAGGCTACATTTAATGATGAAAATGACAAGCCATTTAAAGATAACGATGAGCGTGGAATATTTTTTGCTAAAGGTGTAATTGAAACAATAAAAAGGCTTAATTGGCCTCCAGATATTATACATGTCCATGGCTGGTTATCGTCATTTTTCCCTTTATATTTAAAAGAAGTGTATAAAGATGAGCCAATCTTTCAGAATAGTAAAATTATTACATCTATATATGGCACAGGATTTGCTGGATCATTAAATAAAAAGTTGGAGGATAAAATTATTTTTGATGAAATAGAAAAAAATAAAATTGCAGTAATAAAAAATCCTAACTATGTGAATCTTATGAAAATTGCAATAGATTTTTCAGATGCTTTAATAATAGGATCAGAAACTATTCCAAAAGAACTTCAAGATTATCTGAATAAATGTAAAAAACCAGTTCTAGGGTTTCAGTTTAAAGATTCATTTATAGAAAAATATACAGAATTTTACAACAAATTGTTGAATTAAACCTACACTAAATGTTCAAATCATCAAATAGAGTTTCTTTATATCTTGTACTTTGTTTAACGTTAATATTTGCTCAATCATGTGAAACAGATTTT
Organism: Flavobacteriaceae bacterium; assembly: GCA_014239895.1. Lineage (GTDB taxonomy): Bacteria > Bacteroidota > Bacteroidia > Flavobacteriales > Flavobacteriaceae. The sequence goes on along the minus strand of JAAZXZ010000102.1, from coordinate 4,225 downwards.
ACTAGTCTTGATTCAGATGTAATAAATTCTAATAATGCCATTAATTTTGAAACAAACTCAATTGAATATCCAATTGTCACTCATTCAAAGATTGTTGATCCTGTCCAATCAAATAATTTACCCTCATTTCTTTTAGGATATAATAATCATGCTATTTATGGTGAATCCACTTCTAGTTTCGTAGGACAAATGGTTCCAGACCAGTATTCGCCAGATTTTGGAGATAATGCAGTTCTAGATTCAGTTATTTTGACAATACCTTATTTCAGTAGGGGAATAGAGACTAGTGATGAAGATGACATAACATATGAACTTGATTCAGTGTATGGAGGCTCTCCTATTAAGCTTTCTATATATAGAAATAATTTTTTCTTGCGCTCATTTGACCCATATGGGGAATTTGATGATAGTCAAAAATATTATTCTAACGGTTCATTGTCAGATTTAGAATCAATCAGTCAAGGGCAATTGGAAGGAGAATTACTATTTGAAATTAATGATTTTGTTGCTAGTGCAAATCAAATTAATTTAACTGAATTAGACACGCTTGATGTGCCTTTTGTTTCACAAAAAATTGCTCCAGCCTTAAGATTTAGATTAGACACCCCAAATGATAATTACTGGCAAAATTTAATATTTGAAAATGAGGACGATCCCGTATTGCTCAGTGAAAATAATTTTAAAGAATTTTTTAGAGGCTTATATATAAAGGTAGAAGGGATAAATTCTGAAGGGTCTATGATGTTATTAAATTTAGCATCCACGAATACAAGTCTAACCATTCACTATACCTCTGACACGCCAATAACCGACGAAACAGATACTAGTAATGAAGATGATATAACATCATATCAAAATGATTATGTTATTAATTTTTCTGGAGTACTTCTAAATATTTTTGATAATAATTTTTCAGTTGATGTTTCAAATTCTGATGAAGTTAATGGTGACGAAAACATATATCTAAAAGGAGGTGAAGGTTATATTGGAGTGATTGATTTATTTAATGGAACAGTTGAAAATGAAATGGGAGATCAGGTAGATGCATTTGATCATTTTAAAAGTTTTTTTTACGATGATATTTCAGATTCTTCGCTAAAATTAATTAACGAAGCATATATCGAGTTTTATGTAAATCAAGATCTGAATTTAGAAAATGAACCTGATAGAATTTTCGTGTATAATTACGAGCAAAATATGAGTTTGATAGATTATTTTATTGATCAATCAGTGAGTTCAACTACAATTAATGCAAAAATTAATCATCTGCAACCTTTACAAAGAGTTGATGATGATCCTGAAGGTCAAGGGATAAAATATAAAATTAGAATAACTGAGCATTTAAATAATATTATCTTACAAGATTCAACAAATGCAAGATTAGGATTAGGGATAATTAATGACATAGCCGCTACATCATTCTTTAGTATATTAAATGATGATGATGATGACCTTCAATTAGCTTCTGGAACGATTTTAAGTCACAAGGGAACAGTCCTACATGGCAATCAAAGTCAACAAGAAGATAAGAGGCCTAAAATTAAAATCTATTATACTGAACCAGAAGATTAGCAGTTATGAGCATTAGAATAATTTATAATTTATAATTCATTTTATTTAGAAAAATTTAAATTTATAAAAAGTCTCTATGTGTGGAATTGTAGGATATTTAGGATCAAAAAATGCATACCCAATAATTTTAAAAGGGCTGAAAAGGCTTGAATATAGGGGCTATGACAGCGCAGGGATTTGCCTATATAATGGAAATAAATTAATTTCTAATAAGTCAAAAGGAAAAATAAGCAAATTAGAAAAAAGAATCTCTAAGCTTAAAACCTTTCATGGAAATATAGGAATAGGACATACAAGATGGGCAACTCATGGTGAGCCTAATGATAAAAACTCTCATCCTCATTCTTCAAACTCAAATGATATATATATTGTTCACAATGGAATAATAGAAAATTATTCATCTATAAAAGAGGAATTGATAAATAAAGGATTTCATTTTAATTCAGATACTGATACAGAGGTGTTAGTTAATCTGATTGAATACATACAAATTAAAGAGAATGTCAAACTTGGTGAGGCAGTTCAATTAGCATTAACTCAAGTTGTAGGAGCATATTCCATTGCCGTTATTGATGTTAAAAAACCTGATGAAATAGTTGTTGCTAGGCTAGGGAGTCCATTATGTGTAGGTGTTGGTAAAAACGAGTATTTCATTGGAAGTGATGCTACTCCATTTTTAGATCATACTAAAAAAGCTATCTACCTAAAAGATGGAGAAATGGCCATAATTCGAAATCACAAACCTACTCAATATAGAAAAATAGCTGATGACTCTTTTACTAATCCAACAATTGAAAAATTAGAAATTGATTTAGCTAAAATTCAAAAAAAGGGATTTGATCATTTTATGTTAAAAGAAATTTTTGAACAAAGCTTTGCAGTTATTGATACGCTTCGAGGTAGACTCAGACTAAAAGAAGGAATTATAAAAATGTCTGGTGTTGATGATTATATTGATAAATTCATCTCAACAAATAAAATTACTATTGTTGCTTGTGGCACTTCATGGCATGCAGGACTAATTGCAGAATATATGTTTGAAAAAATTGCTAAAATTTCTGTTGAAGTCGAATATGCATCTGAATTTAGATACCGTAATCCTGTAATAGACAGGTCTGATATAGTTATTGCTATATCACAGTCTGGCGAAACTGCAGATACACTAGCTGCAATAAAACTAGCTAAAAAACAAGGAGCTTTTGTGTATGGGATATGTAACGTGGTTGGCTCTACAATTAGTAGAGAAGCAGATGCAGGATCATATACTCATGCAGGTCCAGAAATTGGAGTTGCTTCGACCAAGGCATTTATAACTCAATTAACTGTTCTCTTTTTAATTGCTGTTAAATTAGCTAAAAGTAAAGGTGTTATTTCTTCAAAACAATTTCGTGAATATATTTATGAATTAAATTCTATAAAGAAAAAAATTAATAAAGTTCTTAGTTCTAATGATAAGATTAAAAAAATTGCCGCTAAAATAAAGGACTCTACTAATTGCTTATATCTAGGAAGGGGATATAATTTTCCTGTTGCATTAGAAGGTGCATTAAAGCTTAAAGAAATTTCTTATATACATGCTGAAGGATATCCTGCTGCTGAAATGAAGCATGGGCCTATTGCACTAATTGATAAAAATATGCCTTCAATAATTATTGCAACAAATAAACTTTACTATGATAAAATTTTAAGTAATGTTCAAGAAATTAAATCAAGAAAAGGTAAAATAATTGCAGTAGTATTTGAAGGAGATAAGGAAATCTCAAAGATTGCTGATTACACAATTGAGGTGCCTGAGACAATTGCGGCATTAACTCCATTTGTTACTACAATTCCACTACAATTATTATCATATCACATAGCTGTTAAACTAGGCAGAAATGTAGATCAACCCAGAAATCTTGCTAAATCAGTAACTGTAGAATAATATCATTCCTATAAATGAAAACCTTTCATTTTTTTCTTATATGGATTTTTGGATTTTTTGTATTGTTGTCTTTTGACTTATTTATGGAAGGTATTGTTTTTGAATGGTTAGAATGGAATGGAACGACAAAAAATGATTGGTTTTTTGTTTTATGGTGGGGAGTAGTGGTAGTTTGGTTTTTATATGGAGTATATACATTATATCTAAGATTAACACGGTAAATTTGTATATAGCATTATCTTCGTGGTAAATTTTCAATAAATTCATCATTTAGTAGTTTTTTACTCATCACGTCAATACATTATTGGAATTACTCAAATAGTTTTTTGTTAAGGTAATTTACATTATCGGCGCGAGTTTAATTTCAATTCTTTCGCCAACATTGGTTTCAATGTGTATGGAAAAAAGATCTCCTTCAGAGCACTGATAACTGAGACTGCGATGAGCGCCATCACTAACTCCTTTGAAGGCTAAATATCTATCTCCCACTTCAGTTAATTCAAATTTATGAATTCGAGAATAAGTTGCACTTATATTTTCTGGTTCTAGCGAGTTGTTAAAGATTTGTAGGTTTAATTCTAGACTGCCATTAATTTCCCTTATATGAATGATTTCAACAAATCTTGTGTCTGATTCTTTTGTAGAGCGAACTAAAGCAGTAATAGTCCCAGAGCGAGGAGGCAACCATGTTTGTTCTAAGATTCCTCCATCATGCGAACCCTCTCTTTG
>JAAZXZ010000093.1 GCA_014239895.1 Flavobacteriaceae bacterium | reverse complement strand
TTGTGATGTTTTGTGAACTCAAAAATGAAACCTTAGATGATTTTTTATTATAGTTAATTGTAACTTCTTCTAGATTTGTCTCATCTTCAGATTGACCAAAAGATAGTAGTGATAAAAAAAATAAAAAGTTTAATAAATAGATTCTCGTTTTCATTGGAATACAAATTTACAATTACTAATTTTAGCCTGCTAGCAAATAGGTCAATAAATGGATAAAAAAAATATCAAATCTGCATTAATTTCAGTCTTCTCAAAAGATGGAATTGAACCCATAGTTAAAGAGCTTAGCAAAAGAGATGTTAAAATATATTCAACTGGCGGTACATATAATTTTATTTCAAAACTGGGATATAAAGTAATAAAAGTTGAAGATATTACTAATTATCCTTCAATTTTGGGTGGCAGAGTTAAAACATTACACCCTAAAATTTTTGGAGGTATCCTTTCAAGGAGAAACTTGAATCAGGATATTGAAGAAACCAAAAAATTTGAAATTCCTTCAATTGACTTGGTAATTGTAGACTTATACCCGTTTGAAAAAACAGTTCAAGCAGGAAGCTCAGAAGATGAGATAATTGAAAAAATTGATATTGGTGGTATAGCATTAATAAGGGCAGCAGGGAAAAACTATAATGATGTTACCTGTATTTCTTCAAAAGATGATTATACTAAATTCTTAGATATATATATAAAAAAAGAAGGCTCACTCTCAATTGATGATAGAAAAAAGTTTGCACTTAATGCATTTAAAAATTCATCTAAATATGATAGAGCTATATATAACTTTTTTAATAATGTAGAAAACTTTAATTTAAAAGATCAAACGAAGATTATACTAAGATATGGTGAAAACCCTCATCAAAAAGGAAGTTTCTTTGGCGATATAGATGATATAATTGAAAAAATTCATGGAAAAGAATTAAGCTATAATAATTTATTAGATGTTGATTCTGCAATTGATTTAATTTCAGAATTTAAGGATGAAAAGCCAACTTTTGCTATTCTAAAACACAATAATGCCTGCGGACTTGCAATAAGAAATACAATTGAAGATGCATATAAAGATGCCTTGGCTGCAGATCCAATTTCAGCTTTTGGTGGAGTATTAATTTCTAATTCTGATATTAATAAATCAACTGCATCTACTATTAATGATTTATTTTGTGAGGTAGTAATAGCTCCGAAAATTCATCAAGATGCAATAGAAGTTTTAAAAGAAAAAAAAAATAGAATTATTCTAATACTAAAGAATTTTCCAGAAAAAAAATCTTTAATAAGATCTTGTTTGAACGGCTTCCTTCAACAAGATTGTGACGCCATTAGTGATTCCCAAGAAATTTTGAGTTATCCAACCTTAAAAAAGCCTAATCAAAATGAAATTCAAGATTTATTATTTGCTTCAAAAATTTCTAAAAATACAAAATCAAATACTATAGTTCTTGTGAAAAATAAACAATTGCTGGCAAGTGGAACCGGCCAAACTAGCAGAGTTGACGCTTTAAATCAAGCCATCAATAAGGCAAAGAAATTTAATTTTGATCTAAGCGGTGCTGTTATGGCTAGCGATGCATTTTTTCCATTTCCGGACTGTGCTGAAATAGCACATAAAACTGGTATATCATCAATTATTCAACCAGGAGGATCTATAAAAGATAATCTCACTATAGACTATTGTGAAAAACATAATTTATCAATGGTTTTTACTGGTGTTAGACATTTTAAACACTAATAATTTTTAATTGTTTCTTAATTGTTTTTTTACTACATTACTATTGTTAGATTTACATGGGGTTGAGGACATGTTAGGATAACCTAATTCATAAAATTAATTATGGGATTTTTTGATTTTTTAACGGAAGAAATTGCCATTGATTTAGGCACAGCTAATACTCTTATTATACATAACGATAAGGTTGTTATTGATAGTCCTTCAATAGTTGCTAAAGATAGGGTGACTGGTAAAATTATTGCGGTTGGCAATGAAGCTAACCTAATGCAAGGCAAAACTCATGAAAACATTAAAACAATTCGCCCCTTAAAAGATGGTGTAATTGCAGATTTTGATGCCTCTGAACAAATGATAAATTTATTTATCAAAAGCATCCCTGTTTTAAAAAAGAAAATATTTTCACCCTCTTTAATTATGGTAATTTGTATTCCATCTGGAATAACTGAAGTTGAGATGAGAGCAGTTAAAGAATCAGCTGAAAGGGTTAACGGAAAAGAAGTCTACTTGATACATGAACCTATGGCTGCAGCTATTGGAATTGGAGTAGATATTATGCAGCCTAAAGGTAATATGATTATTGATATTGGGGGAGGTACTACTGAAATAGCTGTAATTGCTTTGGGAGGGATTGTTTGTGATCAGTCAATAAAAGTAGCTGGTGATGTCTTTACTAATGATATTATTTATTATATGCGAACTGAACATAATCTTTATGTTGGTGATAGAACTGCTGAAAAAATAAAAATTCAAGTTGGAGCTGCAACAGAAGACCTAGATTCTCCTCCTGAAGATATGAGTGTACAAGGTCGTGATCTTTTAACAGGTAAGCCAAAACAAATTGATGTCTCCTATCGTGAAATTGTAAAAGCTATTGAAAAATCTGTTTTAAGAGTTGAAGATGCGGTAATGGAAACACTATCAAAAACTCCTCCTGAACTAGCTGCAGATATATACAATACTGGCATGTATTTAGCTGGAGGTGGCTCAATGTTAAGAGGTCTTGATAAAAGATTGTCAAAGAAAACTGATTTACCAGTATATATTGCAGAAGATCCTTTAAGAGCTGTAGTAAGGGGCACAGGAATAGTATTAAAAAATATTCCGAAATATAAAAGTGTATTGATTAAATAGAATTAAAAATTTATGCAACAAATTATTTATTTCTTCCTAAGAAATAAAAATTTTCTTTTGTTTCTTTCTTTATTCTTGTTATCCATATTTATTAACTTCAGATCTAATTCATATACAAGTAGTAAAATTATTAACTCAAGTAGTACAGTTGTTGGATATCTATATGATAATATAACTAACATAAAGAACTACTTTAATTTAATAGAAAAAAATAAAAAGCTAATTGAAGAGAACAAGTTTCTAAGATTAGGAATAATAAATACTAACCCAGATACAATTTCAAATTCTATTAACTATAATATTACCACTGGAAATGTTATAAAAAACAGCTATAATTTAACAAAAAATTATATTACTCTTGATATAGGAAGAAATCAAGGAGCTGAAATAGATTTTGGAGTAATTTCTTCTAATGGTGTTATTGGAATAGTTGATAAAATTTCAAATAATTATTCTAGGGTTATATCAATCCTAAATACAAATATTAATTTAAATGCAAAATTAAAAACAAGTAATCATTTTGGAACTTTAAGCTGGAATGGAAAGAGCCCCTTATATGTTCAATTAAAAGATCTGCCTAAACAAGCTTTCCTAAAAATAGGTGACACTATTACAACAGGTGGAAACTCCCTTATTTTTCCTAAAGGTATTTTAATTGGATCAATTAAGTCATATAAGCTTGATAATAGTCAAAACTATTTAGAATTAGAAGTTGAACTCTTTAGTGATATGAGCAATATTAATCATGTATATATTATTGAGAATCAAAAAATTAATGAAATAAGAAGTTTAGATGAATAACATTGTAAAAAATATTACTTCTGCAATAGCATTTATTTTAATTCAGTGTTTAATATTAAATAATATTAATTTCTTAAACTCAGTCAATCCATTACTCTATATATACTTAATAATTTATTTTCCAATAATAAATAATAGGACAGTCTTTATTTTATTTAGCTTTCTATATGGATTATCAATAGATGTTTTTACTGATTCAGCTGCAGTTCATGCTGCTGCTTGCGTGTCCCTTGCTTATTTTAGGCCAATATTTTTAAAACTAATTTTTGGAATGACGTATATCCATCAAGTTGTTAAGTTCAAAAATATTGATTTAAAGCAAAATCTATTTTACATATCTTCGCTAACATTGTTTCATCATTTAGTTCTGTTTTTTATTGAAGTTTTTGATTCTTCAAAATTAATTTTAGTTTTTGAAAAGGCTATCTTCACTAGTATATTTACAATATTACTTATTGTTCTATTAAATTTATTTCTAAAAAATAAATGAGAAAATCTCTGTTTCCAATAATAGTATTTGCAACTGGAATAATATTTATTATTAGATTGTTTTACCTACAGATATATAGTTCTAACAATTATGATATCTATGAAGACAATGCTATAAGAAAAGTATTTACCTATCCAAAAAGAGGATATATTTATGATAGAAACAATGTTCTATTAGTTTCCAATCAGCCATCCTATGATGTAATGATTATACCTAGAGAAGTTAAAGAAATAGATACATTAGAATTTTGCGGTTTATTAAAAATATCTAAGGAATATTTAATAGATAAATATATAAAGACATCAAAATATTCAACTAGAATCCCATCAGTCTTCTTAGCCCATCTTTCTAAGGAAGACTATGGGTATCTTTCTGAAAAAATCAGAAAATATAAAGGGTTTTACATACAAAAAAGAAACCTGAGAGAGTATAATACAAGTATTGGGGCAAATGTCCTTGGATATGTTGCCGAAGTAAATAGAAAAAATATATTAAATGATAATTATTACCTAAAAGGAGATATTATAGGCAAACAAGGTGTTGAAATGTCTTATGAAAAATATTTAAGAGGAATAAAAGGAACTGAGTTTATTCAAAAAGACAGATTTAATAGAGATATAGGTAAATATAAGGATGGGGAACTAGATATTCCTTCTATATCAGGGAAAGATTTAACTATTACAATTGATTCAAAACTTCAGGAATATGGGGAGACTCTTATGAAGAATAAAAAAGGTGCAATTGTTGCAATTGATCCAAATAGTGGAGAAATACTCTCATTAGTTTCATCTCCCTCATATAATCCAAATCTTTTAGTGGGAAGAGAAAGATCAAAAAACTACCTTGAATTATATAAAGACAGTATTTATAGGCCATTAATTGATAAAGGTCTCTTATCCATGTTTCCTCCAGGTTCTCCATTTAAAATATTAGTTGGTCTTACAGCATTACAAGAAAAAATAATTACTGAAAAATCAACAATTTATTGTAAAGGCTACTATATATATGGCAAAGAAAAAAGAAAGATGAATTGCCATTGTGGGGGTGGCTATCGAAATATATATAATGCTATTTCACTATCGTGCAATTCTTACTTTGCAGATATATATAGAAAGACTATTGATTCACAGCACAATACTAAGGAAAGATTTGATAATTGGAGCAATCATATTAAAAGCTTTGGTCTAGGAAATTATCTTAATAATGATTTGCCCGTTGGTAAAAAGGGAGTTGTTCCCGATTCTGAATATTATGATCGGTGGTATCCTGATTTTAAATGGGGTGCAACCACCACTATTTCTAATTCAATTGGACAAGGTGAAATTTTAACAACCCCAATTCAATTAGCAAATATGACAGCAGCTATTGCCAATGGAGGATATTATTATACTCCACATATAATAAAAAAAATAGATGGAGACACTATTGATGTAAGATTTAAAACCCCTATTAAAACATCCATTGATAGTATACATTTTAAAACTATGGATAAAGCTTTATACAAAGTTTTTGAATCAGGAACAGGAAAATTATTAAATGTTCCAGGAATTGAAATTTGTGGCAAATCAGGTACAGCTGAAAATTTTGTAAAAATTAATGGGGTAAAAACTCAATTAAGCGATCATTCAATTTTTATTGCATACGCTCCAAAAGAAAATCCAACAATAGCTATTTCCGTACTAATAGAAAATGCCGGGTATGGATCTCTATGGGCTGGAAGAACAGCTAGCTTAATGATTGAAAAATATATAAATCATGAGATTTCATTAAAGAAAATGGAAAAAATAATATTAAATAGAAGTTTAAAAAAAGAATATTTAAAGCCTTATTTAGGAAAACCATTTAACATAAATTAATAATGTATAGTAATAGAAAAAATATTTTTAAAATTGACTGGACACTCATTTTAGTATACATTTTTCTAGTTGGGTTTGGTTTGGCTAATATTTTATCTTCAAGTATTAGTGGAGAAAATATTTCATTCTTTGATTTTAGCACTCTGTACGGGAAGCAATTTGTATTCGTATTAGCATCACTATTAGTTATTATTATTACTCTTACAATAGAGGTTAAATTTTATGAAAGATTTTCAAGCATATTTTATTTAGTTTGTATATTTTTTGTTTTAGGATTATTCATTTTTGGAAATAATATTAATGGATCATTATCATGGTATTCATTTAACAATTTGACAATACAGCCAAGTGAATTTATGAAAGTAGGAGCAGCTCTAGCTGTTGCTAAATTTATTAGTGATATTCAAACAAACATGAAAAAATTATCTGATCAACTAAAACTATTACTAATCATTATGTTGCCTATAATACTAATTATATTACAAAATGATACTGGGACATCAATCGTTTTCTTCTCTTTATTTTTTGTTTTATATAGGGAGGGTATTTCTCAAATTTATTTATTAATTGCCTTTATAATTTTAAGTATTTCAATTCTTACTATAAAAACATCCATTTCAACTACTATATTATTTTCGGTAATAATTATACTATTAAATTATTTATATAAGAATAAGAAATCTAGGAGTATTATAAATTCATCAATGATTTTTCTGTTCTGTATATTCATAAGCTTCTTAACAGACTATACTTATAATAATATTCTAAAAACTCATCAAAGAAATTATATATCTGTATGGCTTGATCTTGAGAAAGATCCGATTAAAATAAAACAAATGAAAAGGACTATACTTTATAATCTAAATGAATCTGAAAAAGCTATTAGCTCTGGTGGGTTAACTGGTAAAGGGTATCTTGAAGGGACTCGAACAATTGGAAATTTTGTCCCTGAACAACATAGCGATTATATATTTAGTACTGTTGGTGAAGAGTGGGGCTTTATGGGAAGCTCATTTATAATTGTGCTTTACATAATATTAATCCTTCGGATAGTCGCTCTATCAGAATTGCAAAAAAGTCATTTTAGCAAAATATATGGGTATTCAGTAGCATCAATTATTTTTTTGCATTTTATGATAAATATTGGAATGGTACTTGGACTAACTCCAACAATTGGAATACCTCTACCATTTCTAAGTTACGGTGGGTCTAGCTTAATAGCCTTTACTCTCCTTTTATTTATTTTTATAAGACTAGATGGTAATAGGATAAATGAATGGTAGCTACTTATCTGATAATTCCAACTTTTCAGCAAAAAAATTGCAAAAATCTTTCATTGATTTAGTCATTTCCTCATCTTGAGTTGCTCTTTGGTATGTGTCAGTCATAGTACTAAGAGTCTGATAAAAAAACATTTTCATATCATCAATTGGCATATCTTTTGTCCACAAATCAATTCTTAAACTTTCCCTAGATTCTGAATCCCAAAGAGATAATAAAGCTGCTTTTGTTTCTTTATTTGAAATATCTCCATCCTTAGCTGTCCAATAAATTTTCTCTGGAATTTTGTTTTCATCTAGTTCCACTAAAAGTTCTATTCTTGAAGTATTTTTTTTTGTCATTATTTCTGAGGTTTATATTTAGATTTATTATATATATCTATTGGATTCATTAAAATCATTTCAATAAATGAAGTATTATTACTTTTCATATAAGATCTGACTATTTCCCAGCCAATAAATCTTCCAATCATACCGGGTGATTCATTATCAATTGACAAATAAAATTTAGAAAATGGGGCATTATTAATAAATCTAGTTATTAATTTATTCTCTGAACTAAATAAAAGTTGCTTTTCAACAAAATATGTCCAAACATAATGCTCATTTTTTCGGGCCCAATCCATGTTCAATTTTGAATATCCAATTTTATGTCTATCCTCTAATTTGGGCAACATAATATCCTTAAAATATAGAACTTTACCATAAAAAATTATTTTCTCTAAGAAAGTATAAAAATTTGCTCTTGGAATTACATAATAAGCATATTCTTCAGCTATATCAGATATGATCATTCTAGGGATTAGATTATCACTAATATATTTTGGCATTGTACTATAAAATGGATGTTCTGATCCTAAATAATTATCTAGTCCAATTAGTAAAAGTGAATCAGCAAGAATTACTCTATTTTCATATTCAACATCAGAGATTAAAGTAATTAATCTTGGTAATTCATATTTTGGGAAATAGAAAATAAAATTATTATAAAAAGATTGTATCTCCGTTTTCTCATTATCTAAATTTGAAAAAATACGATTAACTTCACTATATATTTCTTTTTGAACAGAATCATTCAGTCTACTTATCCATACTTTATTGTCGTATTGTTCTGGAAATAAAAAAGGATAGGTTTTTTTTAAATCAAACAAATCATTAGGAGTTGATTCATAAAAAAATTTATCAAATCTTTCAATTGTCAATGGATATGAATTACTAATTTTATTATCATTTCCTTTACATGAATTTAATAAGATTAAAAAAATTATATAAAATATGTATTTTTTCAAGAAATTAATATTTATTAATTGCGAGTATTAATATATTTATGCATTACAAATATAATATAGTTATTAATCAATACAGAATATATTAATGAATACAAGAAAAGTTGATGAATATATTGTCCAATGGTTAATTGATTACAAAAATCAAAATAACATTAATGGTTATATTATTGGTGTCTCTGGGGGAATTGACTCTGCAGTTACCTCAACTCTTTGTGCAAAAACTGGATTAAAGACTCTATGTCTTGATATGCCAATTAGACAAAATTTATCTGAGCATTCACGAGCAAAAAATCATATCAAATGGTTGAAAGAAAAATTTGGAACATCAGTATATTCAAATGCCATGGATTTATCAAATGTGTTTAAGGAATTTGAAAAATCAATACCTGAAGAAAAAATAAAATTTCTTAAAACACATGCCCTTGCAAATACAAGATCGCGATTAAGAATGGTAGCATTATATTATTTTGCCTCCTTAAATAACTATGTTGTTGTTGGTACAGGAAATAAAGTTGAAGATTTTGGAATTGGATTCTATACTAAATATGGAGATGGTGGGGTTGATATCAGTCCAATCGCAGATCTTAGTAAAAGTGAAGTTTATGAACTTGCAGAATACCTAAAAATTGATAGTACGCTAATAGAAGCAGAGCCCACTGATGGTTTATGGGATGATAATAGAACAGATGAAGATCAAATTGGAGCTAGTTACGATGAAATTGAATGGGCTATGCAACAAAAAAAATTAGACAAAAAAATAAATGATTTTAATGGTCGGGAGAAAGAAGTTTTTGAGATTTTTGAAAAACATCAAAATAATAATCTACATAAGATGAAACCGATTCCTGTTTGTAAAATTCCTGACAAGTTGAAATAATTTATATCGCTCTATTCAACTTTCTTGAAAGAAGTATTTTTAGATTTGAGTAATTTACTACATCTTCTAAGATAGATTTATTGTCCTTGTTAATCGATGTTTTATCCTTAAATTCATTTACCTTTTGATCAATTAAAAAACAACGTAGATTTAGAATTGTTTCAATTACTAATTGAGAAATTGTTTTGTTTTTTGATTTTGGAAAAATGCTGTTACGTTCCCAATCATGTAATGAATATTTCTCGTCATTCATCATTATATTAGTTATCTCTATTTCAAGCTCTTTTGGTAATGTGTTCAAAAATTTATCAGCCATAATCTCTTTATTTTCATTATAACATTCAATAATCTTATAGTATATTTTTCTAAAATTATCATTTGAGAATTCCATTTCATCTTCATGAAGATCCATGTATATTTTTTCAAAAACCTTTGCTTGTCTATTTATTGGACTGAGTGCTAATTTTCCGTTTTCATCTTCTTTTAAGATTAAATCTTCAAAATCTTCCACATTATTTCCATATAATAATAAAATCTCTATGATTTTTTTCTCTAATTCGTAAAGAATATTTGTACCCTTCTTTTCATTTTCAGGCTTAACAATAGTAAAAGAATCAAAATTATCTTTAGAAGACTTTATATCTTTATTAAATTTCTTTTTCTGAATCTGAGCTAAAGTACTGTATAAAACTTGCTCACTTATCCCCATAATTGATGAGCACTCCTTTATATAAATTTCCTTTTTTATTTGATCGCTTATTTTTGAAATACTTTCTACCATATTTCTTACTACAGAAGCCTTTTTTACTGGATCATTATCAGCTTCGTCAACTAATAGTGATGCTTTGTATTTTATAAAATCTTTTGATTGCTCTTTAAAAAAAGATGTTAATTCATCAGTTTGTTTTTTATTTGCAAAACTGTCTGGATCTTCGCCTTCAGGAAGATTGCAGATTTTAACATTCATTCCTTGTTCCAGAATCATATCTATTCCTCTTAAAGCAGCTCGAGATCCAGCACTATCTCCGTCAAATAAAACTGTTATATTCTTAGTCAGCCTACTAATTAATCTAATCTGATTTTCTGTCAATGCTGTTCCAGAAGATGCAACTACATTTTTTATTCCTTTCTGATAAAGTTTTATAACATCTGTATAGCCTTCAACTAAAAAGCAACTATCTTCTTTAACGATACTTTGCTTTGCATGAAATATTCCATATAGAACTTTACTCTTATGATAAATAAGACTTTCAGGTGAGTTAATATACTTTGCTGTATTTTTAGAGGATTTAAGAATTCTGCCACCAAATCCTAAAACTCTTCCAGACATACTAAGGATTGGGAACATAACCCTCCCCCTGAATCTGTCAATGTTTTTGTCGTCCTTTATAATGGTAAGTCCTGTTTTCTCTAAAAAATTTAATTTATACCCTTTTTTTAAAGCTTCATCTGTAAAATAATTGGGTTTATTAAATGAATAACCTAACTGAAATTTCTCTATAACTTCATTTGAAAATTCTCTTTCCTCGAAATAAGACATTCCGATGATTTTTCCCTCATCAGACTTAACTAAGTTTTCTTGATAATACTCTTTTGCAAATTCAGTAATTAAATACATACTTTCCCTTTCACTATCCTCTAATTTTTGCTCAGAAGTTTTTTGTGTCTCTTCAACCTCAATATTATATTTTTTTGCTAAATATTTAATTGCTTCAGGATAGGTAAAATGCTCATGTTCCATAAGAAATGTCACAACAGTTCCTCCTTTCCCGCTTGAGAAATCCTTCCATATTTGTTTTGCTGGAGAAACCATAAAACTAGGAGTTCTCTCCTCAGTAAAAGGGCTTAAACCTTTATAATTTGAACCTGATTTCTTTAGTTGGACAAAATCTCCAAGAACCTCTTCTACTCGAGATGATTCAAACACTTTTTCTATGGTAGATTTTGCTATCAATTAATTAAAATTTTTGTTAATATTAGGACTGATCAATTTAATGATTAATTTAAAACTTTTTGCTAAAAACTAAATAATTCTGTTTATATAGTTAATGTAGGTAGAGATAATTCTTCTATAAGAACTTTTAAATTAATTTAAAGAAGGTTTATTTGCTAATTGGCCACAAGCAGCATCTATATCTTGGCCTCTTGATCTTCTAATAGTTACATTAATATTGTTTTCTTCAAGAATCTTTTGGTATAAATAAATATTGTCTTTTGAAGCTTGAGAAAATTTGTTATCATCTATTGAATTATATTGAATCAAATTAACCTTGCTTGGAGCAAATTTGCAAAAATCTACTAGAGCATTAGCGTCTTCAATAGTGTCATTTATTCCTTTCCAAACTACATATTCATAAGTAATTATTCTTTTAGTTTTTTTATACCAATATTTTAATGCTAGCTTTAATTCAGATAGATTCATTTTTTCATTAAAAGGCATAATTGAAGTTCTAATACTATCTACTGCTGAATGCAACGAAACTGCAAGTTTAAATTTAACATTTTCATCTGCCATTTTTTTTATCATTTTTGGAATTCCTGAAGTTGATACTACAATTCTTCTAGCAGAAATACCAAGTCCTTTTTTTGATGTTATCATTTTTATGGCTTCTATAACATTTTTATAATTCATTAGCGGCTCTCCCATTCCCATGAACACAATATTTGTTAAGGATCTATTATAATATTCCTTACTTTGTTTACTAATTAATGCTACCTGATCGTAAATTTCATCTGGATTTAAATTTCTCATTCTCTTTAATCTTGCTGTAGCACAAAATTTACAATTTAGACTACATCCAACCTGAGAAGATATACAAGCCGTAATTCTTTTTTTTGTGGGAATTAATACACTCTCTACTATTAAATCATCAAATAATTTAATCCCATTTTTTATTGTACCATCCTTGCTCTTTTGTATTGTATGTACTCTAATATGATTGACTATAAAACTCTCCTCCAAAATAGATCGTATCGATTTTGGAAGATTAGTCATTTGCTGAAAATTTATAGCAGACTTCTCCCAAAGCCATGAATATACTTGGTCTCCTCTATAATCCTTAAAACCATTTTCTAAAAAAAATTTTTTTATTTGATCAAGTGATAGGGATCTTATATCTTTTTTTGACATTGTAAACTAGAAAACTTAAATTTTTAGATTATCAGCATTGCATCGCCATAACTATAAAAATTGTATTTCTCCTTCATTGCTACCTCATATGCTTTTTTAATAAAATCATTACCAATAAATGCAGAAGCCATCATAAGTAGGGTTGATTTTGGCATATGAAAATTTGTAATCATAGAATTTGCAATACTAAATTCATATGGTGGAAAAATAAATTTATTTGACCAGCCATTAATTTCATTTAAAGTACCACTTGAAGAAACTGAACTTTCAACAGCTCTCATAGCAGTTGTTCCAATTGCACATATTCTTCTTTTATTTTTTAAACCATTATTAATAATATCTACAGCATTTTCTTCAATTATCACTCTCTCACTATCCATTTTATGTTTTGATAAATCCTCTACCTCTACTGGAGAAAATGAACCTAAACCTGTATGCAAAGTAATTTCTGAAAATTTAATCCCTTTGATTTCTAAACGTTTTAATAAGTGTTTAGAAAAGTGCAGTCCTGCTGTTGGAGCTGCAACTGCTCCTTCATTTTTTGCGTATATAGTCTGATACCTTTCTTTATCTTCTGGCTCAACATCTCTATTGATATATTTTGGCAAAGGCGTCTGTCCCAAATCAAGTAATAACTTTCTAAAGTCATCGTATCCTATATCACATAAAAACCTCAAAGTTCTTCCTCTTGAAGTTGTATTATCAATAACCTCAGCAACTAAAATCTCATCTTCTCCAAAATATAGTTTATTGCCAATCCTAATTTTCCTAGCTGGATCAACTAGTACATCCCATAGTCTTTGTTCACTATTTAATTCTCTAAGTAGAAAAACCTCTATTCTTGCTCCTGTTTTTTCTTTATTGCCATAAAGTCTTGCAGGAAATACTTTTGTATTATTTAAAATAATAACATCATCTTCATTAAAATATTCTATCATATCTTTAAATACTCTATGTTGGATAGAATAGTCTGATCTGTCAATAACCATTAATCGAGACTCATCTCTATTTTTATTTGGATATTCTGCTACTAACTTCTCTGGTAGCTCATAAATAAAATTTGATAACTTCATTTGAATAATTTTAGAAAGGGCAAATATACAATCTCAAAAGTGGGGATGTCAAGAAATTTTCGATATAATTTTTATAAAATTAAAATTTACTTCAATTTTTTATTTGTATGATGTCTCTTATGATCTCTTTCAGCTTTCATTTCCAGCATATTATCAAATGACTGTTGTAAATCAACTCCAGTCTGATTTGCTAGACACAAAACAACAAATAA
The DNA here is from genome assembly GCA_014239895.1 of Flavobacteriaceae bacterium. Taxonomy (GTDB): domain Bacteria; phylum Bacteroidota; class Bacteroidia; order Flavobacteriales; family Flavobacteriaceae. The sequence goes on along the minus strand of JAAZXZ010000093.1, from coordinate 3,611 downwards.
AACATCAGCTAATTCTTGACCTAAGTCATTATTGTCTGTTTTCTTAGTACTTTGCTCACCATATCGTCTTGATATAATTCTAGCAACCTCTCCTACTTCTTCAGTAAGCTGAGCCATATTAGTTAATTCATTAAAATATCTAACTCCATGAGTGTTAATCCAATTATCAACTTTTTCTTGTAACTTTTTAATATCCATAATTTTGAGAAGAATTATTATAGTAAACTTTGATCAATATAAGTAAAAAATGTTTACATGATATATTATTAGTAGTATAATAATTTATAGATTTATATTAATTAAACAAGCTATGAAAAATAATAAAATCTTACTCCTGTTTATTACACTAACAATATATTTATCATGTAATGTAAAATTTGCTGATTCTATAATAATTAATGCTAAAATTTACACAGTAAATAGCCAAAATGAACTTGCAAAATCAATAGTAATTAAAGATGGGAAAATTTTAGATATAAGTAATTCTAATCTTGATAAAGAATACTATAGTAATACCATTATAGATGCCAAGGGAAAAACAATTCTTCCAGGTTTAATTGATTCTCATTGCCATTTTTATAATCTTGGATTAAATCAACAAGTCATCAATTTACGAGGCACCAAATCATTAAATGAAATTTTAGAAAAGTTAATTGATTATGATAATAAAAATAGTTCTAAAATTATTTTAGGTAGAGGTTGGGACCAAAATGATTGGGAAAATAAAAACTTTCCTAATAATTTAAAATTGAATCAGCTATTTCCCAATAAAATAGTTGTACTTGAAAGAGTTGACGGACATGCCTATTTAACAAATAATTATACGTTAAATCTTGCTGGAATTAATGAAAATACTGAAATTTCCGGAGGTTCAATAATTAAAGAAAAAGGAAAATTATCAGGAGTTCTTATTGATAAGCCAATGCAATTAATTGACAAAATACTTCCTAAAAAATCTACATCTGAAAAAATTATGGCATTAAAAGAGGCTGAAAAAATATGTTTTAGCTATGGATTAACTACAGTTGATGATGCTGGCTTAGGTAAAGAGATTATTTTTTTAATTGATAGTCTACATAAATCTAATAATCTAAAAATAAAGATTTATGCAATGATAAGTGTTTCAAAAGAAAATATATTATTTTTTAAAGATTATGGGAAAATTAAAACTCCTAAATTAAACGTTAGATCATTTAAAGTTTACGGGGATGGCAGTTTAGGTTCAAGAGGGGCTGCTTTAAAAAAATCGTATTCTGATGATACCTCAAATTATGGAGAACTTGTTACAAGTATTAAAGATTTAGAATACTACTCAAAAAATATTTCTGAAATGGGTTTTCAAATGAATACCCATGCAATAGGAGACTCAACTATAAGTTTTCTAGTTAAAAACTATAATACAATTTTAAATAAAATTGAAGATCCTAGATGGAGAATTGAACATTCACAAGTCATTGATCCTAATGATTTTAAATTATATAATAATAAAGTTCTTCCATCTGTTCAGCCAACTCATGCAACTAGTGATATGTATTGGGCTGACGAAAGATTGGGTGAAAGAATATATGGGGCGTATGCATTCAAAGATTTACTTAATAGTTCAAAGAAAATTGCATTAGGGACTGATTTTCCTGTAGAAAAAGTTAATCCATTTCATACTTTTTATAGCTCTGTTGAAAGAAAAGATTTATCTGGATATCCTGAAAATGGATTCCAAAAAGAAAACAGTCTAAATAGAGAAGAAACATTAAAAGGAATGACTATATGGGGTGCATATTTTAATTTTGAGGAAAATGAAAAAGGAAGTTTAGAAATTGGAAAGGCAGCAGACTTTATTATTATTAATCAGGATATAATGGAAGTAAATGCAAAATTGATACCGAAAACAAAAGTTTTAAAAACTTTTGTAGATGGTGAAATGGTATATAATTTAAACAATTAAAGTAACTGGCCCATCATTTACAATATCTACAAGCATGTAAGCACCAAATATTCCCGTCTGAACCTTATTATTAATTAGACTATCTAATTGTTTGATAAATAGATTATATATAGGTTTTGCTATATCTGGCTTAGCTGCATTTATATAACTAGGTCTATTACCCTTTCTAACATTGCCGTATAATGTAAATTGACTTACAACTAAAATCTCACCATTAACCTCATTGACATTCTTATTCATTATATTATTTTCATCATTAAATATTCTTAATTTTGAAATTTTATTAGTCATTTTTATTATATCTTCCTTAGAATCATCATTTGAAATACCCAACAATATTAACATTCCATTATTTATAGAAGACACAACTTTGTCATCTACTTTTACACTTGCATTTATAACTCTCTGTATTACTACAATCATAGTTTAATATAGTTATTGTCTGTACTTTAAATCATCTTGCATTATTATTTGCTTATAATTTTCATAACGTGAAATACTAATTTTATTTGATGAAACTAATTCCTTTATAAAACAATCTGGCTCATCTATATGCAAACAATTATTGAATTTACATTTATTTTTATTCTGGAAAAATTCTGGAAAAAAATCTCCAATTTCATTTTTTTCAAAATTTACAATGCCAAACCCCTTTATGCCAGGTGTGTCAATTACTCTAGCTCCAAAATCTATATCAAATAATTCTGCATAAGTTGTAGTATGTTTTCCTTGAAGATGCTGAGATGAAATATTTCCAATTTTCAAATTTAATTCAGGATTTATACAATTTATAATACTTGATTTTCCCGATCCTGAATGGCCGCCAAACATAATTGTTTTTCCCTTAATTAAAGAAATTATTTCTTTAATATTTAAGTCTTTAGTGGCAGAAACTTTAATGCACTTGTATCCAATGTTCTCATATAAATTAACCAATTTATCAAGCTGAATCGTTTCATCTTTATTATAGATGTCCATTTTATTAAATAATAGTACTGTATCAATGGAATATGCATTAGAAGTAATTAAAAATCTATCTATAAAATTTGTAGTAGTAACAGGGTTATTAATTGTAATAACTAAAAATAGAATATCTATGTTGGCTGCTAGAATTTGTGTCTGCTTAGATAAATTAACTGATTTTCTTAGAATGTAATTTTTCCTATCATGGACCTTAATTATAATTCCATTTCTTGAATCAGTATTATTTTCTATATCAAATTCTACAACATCGCCAACTGCAATTGGATTTGTACTCCCTAAATCATCCAGTCTAAGCCTACCTTTAATTCTACATTCAAATTCCACTCCCTCATTATTTTTTACAGAGTGCCAACTTCCAGTAGATTTATATACAGTTCCTCTCATTGATAATAAATGTATAATTAGTTATTTATTTTGTTATTCTTTTTTCTAAATTTTTTAATTTTTTAGTATAAGTTAAATTTAATTTAATAATAAAAAAGACGTAATTTATTAATTATTAAATATCAATCTTGTTAAGAAAAAAATCTCATAGAAATAATAAACAATTATACTACTCATTAAATTTTTTGAAATTATTGATACCTAATTTCTTCTACAGAAATAGGCTTAAGGAAAACCTAAATGAAATTAACAAGTATGATCTTGACTATATTAAAATGCGTGTGAATTATTATAACAAGAT
>JAAZXZ010000096.1 GCA_014239895.1 Flavobacteriaceae bacterium | reverse complement strand
CTTCTATTATGATGATTCATCTGATAAGATTTATCTAGAAATAAGTGATCTAGATAAAGAATTTCTCTACATTAGTTCACTTTCATCTGGATTAGGATCAAATGACATAGGATTAGATAGGGGGCAGTTAGGAAATGAGAGGTTAGTGAAATTCTCTAAATATGGTGATAAAATTCTTCTAATTCAACCAAACTTACGCTATAGAGCTGTTTCAGAAAATAAACTAGAAAAAAGAAGTGTAGAGCAAGCCTTTGCAAAGTCAGTTATTTATGGATTCAAAATAGCTGAACAAAAGGATAATAAGTATATAGTAGATTTTACTTCATTTCTTATGGAAGACAGGCATGGTGTTGCAAAAAGACTTAAAAATTCTAAACAAGGTTCATACAAGGTAGATAAGGGTAAGAGTGCAATAGAATTAGAAAGAACAAAAGCCTTTCCAGAAAATGTAGAATTTGAAGCTTTATTAACATTTTCTGGGGATGCAAAAGGAAGACTAGTTTCAAGTGTCTCACCTGATCCAGATCGGATTTCTGTTATTCAGCATCATTCCTTTATCAAATTACCTAATGGCAACTACAATCCTAGAGAGTTTGATGTTAGAAGTGGTGCCATTTCAATCTCCTTTATGGACTATGCTACTCCAGTTTACGAGCCCATTATTAAAAGATATATAACAAGACATAGATTAGAAAAAAAAGACACTACTTCAGATTATAGTGAAGCTAAAGAACCTATTGTATATTATTTAGACCCTGGAACACCAGAGCCTATAAAATCTGCTTTATTAGAAGGAGCTTCATGGTGGAATCAAGCGTATGAGGCTATTGGTTTTAAAAATGCATTTCAAGTTAAAATTTTACCTAAAGATGCTGATCCAATGGATTGTAGATATAATGTGATTCAGTGGGTTCATAGGTCCACCAGAGGATGGAGTTATGGTTCAAGTGTTGTTGATCCAAGAACGGGGGAAATTATTAAGGGACATGTAAGCCTTGGTAGTTTAAGGATAAGGCAAGATTTTTCAATAGCTCAAGCATTATTAAATAAACCGTATTTAGAAAGAGACAATCATAATCCTATGTTAGAAATGGCACTAGCTAGAATTAGACAGTTAAGTGCTCATGAAGTAGGGCATACCCTTGGATTTGTTCATAATTTTGCAGCTAGTACAAAAGATAGGGCCTCTGTTATGGATTACCCACATCCACTCATTTCTATAGACAACAACAAGATAAATCTTGATAATGCATATGATGAAGGTATTGGAGAATGGGATAAGATTACAGTAGCTTATAGCTATTCAGATTTTAATAAAAGTATTGATGAAAATCAGACATTAAACAAGATATTGGACGATGCACATAGTAGTGGCTTAAGATTTATCACTGATAGTGATGCAAGAGCAATTGGCGGAGCACATTCTCTAGGACATTTATGGGATAACGGTGAAAGTGCTTCTGTTGGTTTAGAGGATATAATTAAAGCAAGGAACAAGGCTATTACAAATTTTTCAGAATATAATATTCAAGAAAAACAACCCTTTTCTGTTCTAGAAGATGTTTTTGTTCCACTATATTTCTTACATAGATATCAAACTGAAGCAGCTGTTAAACTTATTGGAGGTTTAGAATATAATTATGCAACAAGAGGAGATAATCAAACTACTGTTAAACAAATCGATTATTTACAACAAAATAAGGCTTTAAATTCTGTCTTAAAAACTATAAATGCTACCTTTTTATCAATTCCTAAAAGTAAAATAAACCTTTTTCCTCCAAGAGCATTTGGTTATCCTAGATCAAGAGAATCATTTAAGTCTATGATGGGAGTAGGCTTTGATCCTATAAGTATTGCCTCAACTGCTAGTGATATGACATTTTCTTTACTTTTACATCCAGAGAGAATGAATAGATTAATTCTTCAAAAATCATTAAACAATTCATCACTTGGTATATCAGAAGTATTTGATAGATTGATTTCTTATACATTTAAGGTAAATAATAATGACTTATATATAAATGAAATTCAACAGACAGTAAATCATAAAGCCTTAGAATATTTAATGAATTTAGTGGTTTCAGATGATTGTCTTTTTCAGGTAAAAGATGCAGCAAATAAAGCTATAGGCAGTATAGAAAAATTGTTATCATCAAAAGCTTACAAGGATTTTGCTTATAGCTCATATTATAAAGATTTAATTAAGAATTTCAAATCAAATCCCGAAAAGTATGTAATGTCTAAGTCTTTAAAAATCCCAGATGGATCACCAATTGGTTCTAGTGAATGTAGTTATATAAATTAGTTTTATGCATGTAGATTTAAGAAGCGATACTATTACAATTCCATCGAAAGCAATGCTTAGTGCAATGCTTTCTGCCAAAGTTGGAGATGATGTATATGGTGAAGATCCTACTGTAAGAAAACTAGAAAAGAAGCTAGCAGCTATGTTTGGAATGGATTTGGCAATGTTTTTCCCATCAGGGACAATGGCAAATCAAACTGCTATTAAATTACATACCAATCCAGGAGATCAAGTAATATGTGATAAATACTCTCATGTCTACAATTATGAAGGTGGAGCAGGATCATTCACTAGTGGAGTTTCTTTTAAATTAATTAACGGTGAAAGAGGTATGTTTGATAGCAATCAACTTATGAGATCAATTAATCCTAAAGAATTTTATCATAGCCCATTATCTTCATTAGTTGTTATAGAGAATACAACAAACAAAGGTGGTGGTGCCTGTTGGGATATAGTAGAGATAAAAAATATAAAAAAGATTTGCAAAGAAAATCATTTAGGTCTGCATCTTGATGGAGCCAGAATATGGAACGCTTTAGTTAAAAAAGAAGAAAGCCCTTTAGAATATGGTGATATTTTTGATACAGTCTCTGTTTGTTTAAGTAAAGGGCTTGGATGTCCAATAGGTTCAGTTCTGCTAGGTAAAAAGGAACTAATGGAAAAATCTATTAGAATAAGAAAAATTTTAGGTGGAGCCATGAGACAATCGGGGTATCTAGCAGCTGCAGGTATTTTTGCTTTAGAGAACAATGTTAAAAGGCTTGCAGATGATCATTTAAGAGCTAAAGAAATAGGAGAGAAGCTAAATAATATGTCTTTCGTTAAAAAAGTTCAGGATATAGAAACAAATATAATAGTATTTGAAATCGATAAAGGCGTTAAAAAAGAGACAATTATTAATGCTTTTAATAAATTAAATATTTTATTTGATTGGCATTCTATGGGTACAAACAAAATTAGAATAGTAACACATATTAACTATACTAAGGAGAAACATATATATCTATTAGATTCCCTAGATACACTTAAAATTTAATAAAATATTCTTTTTGAATTAGATTAAATTAAGTGTTTTTTAGAAAAAAACACTTAATTTTGCAATGCAATAAAAAATTAGATGTTTTTAATTGTTTGTTATAATGGGAAAAAGCAAAAAAATTGCAAATAATATATTAGAACTCATAGGTGAAACACCTATGATTAAATTAACTAAGATAACAGCTAAATTAAAAGGCCAATATCTTGCAAAAATTGAAGGATTTAATCCTGGTCACTCAACTAAAGACAGAATAGCATTATATATAATTGAAGAAGCTGAAAGAAAAGGTATATTAAAACCTGGAAGTACTATTATTGAAACAACTTCTGGAAACACAGGCTTTAGTATTGCTATGGTTTCAATAATCAAAGGATATGAATGCATATTAGCTGTTACTTCAAAATCTACTCAAGATAAAATAGATATGTTAAAAGCAATGGGCGCAAATGTGTTTATTTGTCCTGCTAATGTTGCTGCTGATGATCCAAGATCATATTATCAGGTTGCCAAAAGATTACATAATGAAATTAAAGGCTCTGTATATATAAACCAATATTTTAATTATTTAAATTCTGAAGCGCATTATAAAACTACAGGTCCAGAGATTTGGAAGCAAAGCAATGGAAAAATAACGCACTTGATTGCATGTAGTGGTACAGGAGGAACAATATCAGGAATTGCAAGATATTTGAAAGAAAAAAATTCAAAAATAAAAATAATTGGAGTTGATGCTTATGGCTCGGTTTTAAAAAAGTATCATGAAACAGGAGAGTTTGATGAAAAAGAGATTTTTCCATATAGAATTACAGGATTGGGTAAAAGTATAATCCCATCAGTAACAGATTTTAAAATTATAGATAAATATGTAAAGGTAAATGACGAGGATAGCGCTCATTCAGCTCGTGAAATAGTAAAGAATGAAGGAATTTTTGTAGGATATACAAGTGGAGCAGCATTTCAAGCAATAAAACAATTGAATAGAGAAGGAGAATTTAAAAAAGATGATAAAATTGTTGTTATTTTCCCTGATCACGGATCAAAATATTTAAGTAAAATATACAATGATAAATGGATGGAAAAGCAAGGATTTTTTGACTCACAACATGAAAGTACTTTAAAGAGTATTGAATATATTAAGTAGAGTACTATTTTTAAATAATACAGTAATGAAAGATCTTTTTGAAAAAATGTATATGGATAAGGGGCCATTAGGAAAATGGGCAAATGTTGCTGAGGGTTATTTTGCTTTTCCAAAACTTGAAGGAGAAATTTCAAATAGAATGAAATTCCAAGGGAAGGAAGTAATAACTTGGAGTGTCAATGATTATTTAGGTTTAGCTAATCATCCAGATGTAAGAAAAACTGATGCAGAAGCTGCAAAAAAATATGGTTCAGCATATCCAATGGGTGCAAGACTAATGTCAGGTCATACTTTATTACATGAGAAATTAGAGAAAGAACTTGCAGAATTTTCTAATAAAAAAGCTGCATATTTACTAAATTTTGGATATCAAGGCATATTATCAACAATAGATTCATTGTTAGGCAAAAATGATGTTGTTGTTTATGATATGGATGCTCATGCCTGTATAGTAGATGGTGTAAGATTACATCTTGGAAAGAGATTTACATATAAACATAATGACATCTCTAGTTTAGAGAAAAATCTTGAAAGGGCTACAAAAATTACTTTAGATACTGGTGGAGGTATTCTAGTTATTTCAGAAGGAGTATTTGGGATGAGGGGTGAGCAAGGAAGACTAAAAGAAATCACGGATTTAAAAGAAAAGTACAACTTTAGATTATTAGTTGATGATGCACATGGTTTTGGGACTCTAGGATCAACTGGAGCTGGTGCAGGTGAAGAACAAGGTGTTCAAGATAAAATAGATGTATATTTTGCAACTTTTGCTAAGGCGTTAGCTAGTACAGGAGCATTTATTGCATCTGATAAAGAAGTAATAGATTATTTAAAATATAATATGAGATCACAGGTATTTGCTAAATCTCTTCAAATGCAATTAGTGGTTGGTTTATTAAAAAGATTAGAAATATTAAGATCTATCCCTGAGCTTAAAGACAAGTTATGGAAAAATGTAAATGAGCTTCAAACTGGATTAAAAGAAAGGGGATTTGATATTGGTACTACACAGAGTTGCGTTACTCCTGTTTATTTAAAAGGAACTGTTCCGGAGGCATTTGCTTTGGTTAAAGATTTAAGAGAAAACCATTTAATCTTCTGTTCAATTGTTGTATATCCAGTTGTACCTAAAGGAATAATCTTAATAAGATTAATTCCAACAACATCTCATGACTCAAAAGACATTCAAGAGACATTACATGCATTTTCTACAATAAGAGATAGACTTGACTCAGGATTATATAATAAGTTGTCTAAAGATTTTCAGGCATAATACTTATTAAAGTGATTTTCTATAGGTACACCTTTTTTTTCTTAGTACTGGATTGAAATTTTTCCAAATTTTATCTATAGCATCATTTTCTATTAGTTCGGGTGTTCTATAACAATCTTCAATGCCTTTTCCTTTTAGGTTTTGTATTAGAGAATCAAAAAGAATAGCTGTCACCCCTTTATTTTGATGGTCAGGATGTATTCCAATTAGATATAAGGTTACATTTTTAACATATTTTCTAGCATTAATTAAATGAAAAAATCCAAAAGGATACAACTTCCCTTTCATTTTTTGCAGTGCTTTAGCATAAGAAGGCATTATTATAGCAAAACCTATAATATTATTGTTTTCATCAAAAACGAAGGTTATAAACTTTGGATTTATAAATCGCAAGAATTTATTCTTTATGTATTCTTTTTCAATATCATTTATCTCAACAAATGATGACAATTTTGAATAACTCTTATTAAACAAATCAAACATTTCATTTACATTATTTAATACATCTTCTGTTTTATTGAAATTAACAGCTTTAAACCCATATCTCCTTTGAATTATTTTACTCATTCTAAAATAATAGTCTATATCAATGTTTTTAAAGGAAAATGTTTTTTCTAAATACTGTTTTTCTACTGTAAAATTGAGTTTTGTAAAATGAGATGAATAGTAGGGATGATTATACCAGGAAATCATAGTCCCAATTTTATCAAATCCATGTGTCAGAACTCCAACTTTATCTAAATTTGAAAAACCCATTGGACCCTCCATATATTCAAGATTATTAGCTTTTCCAATTTCAATTACTTTATCAATCAATTTCTTAGTAACATTTAGATCATCTATTGTATCAAACCAACCAAATCGAATTTTTTTTATTTTTTCCTTATTTACTTCTATGGAATTAATAATAGCCGCAATTCTACCAACGATTTCATTATCAATTATAGCTATATATAGTGAGATATCAGCATTTTTTAGTGTAGGATTAATATCAGAATTAAAAATATTCATTTCTTCACTTATAATAGGAGGAACCCAATATTTTGAGTTTTTATATAATTTAAAGGGGAATTTTACAAATTTCTTTAAATCAGAATTGTTTTTTACTTCTTCAATTTCTATCATTCACTTTCTTTGTGTAAATCAAATCTATAGCTACCTCCAAAATTAATATAAAATATTTTTGGGGTGTTCTTGAAATTAATTATTAATGATGCATCAAGTTGTAAGTTTTCATTGCTAAGATATGCAGCACCAAATTTTAACATATTTTCAGCATAAAAATCGCTATTTATTCCATGATTTTCAATAAAGCTAACCCACTGACTATTAATGGCATAGGTAAGGGTTGTTATATATTCAAAGTCATTCTGGTCTGTTCCAATCCTCTCAAGAATTAAATTAGTTATAAGTACAAAATTATTACTGAAATTATTTTGAGTAGCTATTGTAAAAGTAGGGCTAACACCCTTTATCCCAGGTGCAGTGTAAGGATTATTTTTACCATCAATATTTATTCCTGCGTATACTGAAACTGCTGGAATAAGAGAGTTCCATTTAAATTTATTATTTGCCCAATAACTATATAAATTGGGGCTATCATCTCTATTTTTATAAGGATCATAAACTAAATATTTAGCTCCAATTTTAAATTTTTTTAAATTACTTCTATTGTATTTAGTGTCTATAGTTGATCTCATATCAGTGAATTGATCATTTTGATATATACCACTGACCTGTATTTCTAACTCTTCAAGAATAAGACCATATCTAAGCATAAAGTTTAACCCCATTCCTTTAACTTTATTGTCTAATAGCTCATGCTTTTCATTTAATAAATATGCTCCAGTTTCTATTTGAATTACATTTGATCCAACTGAAAAAGCGCTTTGAGAATCTCCAGGTCTATTAGAATTAATAATTTCAGTGTATTGTGCAGAAATTTTATTGCTAATAAAAAATATAAAAGCTATTAAAATAAGTAAGGATTTTTTCATGTTATTATTGATGTTTTACAAAGATAAAATATTTATATTTTAATATTATATTAACTCTTTTAAATTCTAAGAATTGTATTTTTGTTTTTCAATATAAAAATCATTTAAATTGGGCATATTAAAATTTATATTAAGTTTACTAGTTGCTTACTATGTTTTTAAGTTTTTATCGAGAATGTATTTAGGTTATATCATTAATAAATTCAAGAATAATGCTTACCGACATACTACGAATAATACTAAAAAAGAACAAGAGGGAGAGGTGACAATTGACAAAATGCCTAAAGAAAATTCAAAAAAGAATAATGCTGGCGATTATATAGACTATGAAGAAATTGATTAAACCTTCACAATAGTTATGATTCTAAAGAATTTCATAAAAAATTATTTCAAACATTTTTGCGTATTAATCCTGTTTTGTGTTATATCCCTTTTGTATTTTTCTCCAGTTCTACAAGGTAAAAAAATCCTGCAAAATGATATTGTTCAGTACTCTGGAATGGCTAAGCAGCAGAGTGATTTTAGAGAGAAAACAAATTCTGAAACGTATTGGACCAACGGAGCTTTTTCAGGGATGCCTACCTATCAGCTTGGCGCAAAATATCCTCATAATTATATAAAGAAACTAGATTTATTATTAAGGTTTTTACCTAGGCCTGCAGATTATTTATTTTTATATTTTTTAGGGTTTTATATACTAATGCTTAGTTTAAAGGTAGAATATAGATTAGCTGTTTTAGGTGCTCTTGCCTTTGGTTTTTCTACTTATTTAATAATAATTATTGGTGCTGGACACAATGCTAAGGCACATGCTATTGCTTATATGCCGTTAGTTCTTGCGGGTGTTTTAATGGTTTTTAATGGAAAATACTCAAAAGGATTTTTATTATCAACATTAGCCCTTGGATTGCAGTTTTGTGCTAATCATTTTCAAATGACATATTATTTGATGTTTATAGTACTGCTAATTGGATTTTATACTTTGATTGATTGTTGGAAAAAAGATCAAACCAGACATTATTTTAAATCATTAGGGATATTATTTACAGCCTTATTTATTGCACTTTCATTAAATGCAACAAATTTGATGGCTACTAGCGAATATGTAAGTGAGAGCACTAGAGGAAATTCCTCAGAATTAACCATAAATCCAAATGGTACATTTAAGGAAACAAAAGGTGGACTAGATAAAGAATATATTACACAATGGAGTTATGGAATTTTTGAAAGTCTAAACTTATTTATTCCAAGAATTGTGGGTGGAGGTAGTGTTGAAGATGTAGGTTTAGAATCGAATTTTTATAGTTTTTTGCGCAAGAATGGTTATTCTGCATTAGAATCTAAACAAATTGTAGAAAATACACCTACCTATTGGGGGGATCAACCATTTGTTGAAGCACCTGCATATATAGGCTCTGTTGTATTCTTTTTGTTTGTATTTTCTCTCTTTATAATTAAAGGAAAATACAGGAATTGGGCAATATCAGCAATAGTAATATCATTGTTGCTGTCTTATGGAAAAAATTTAATTTTTCTTACAGATTTATTCATTGATTATTTTCCATTATATGATAAATTTAGAGCAGTTTCTTCTATTCAAGTTATTTTGGAACTATGTGTTCCATTAATTGCAATTCTTGGATTATCAGAGATGACAAGTAATAAATCAAATGATAGGAATATTATATATTTAATCAGGTCTTTAGTAATTTTCTCTTTGATATTTCTTGCACTGTTTTTATTTAAGGGAAGCTTGACTTTTAGCGGTATTAATGATGTAAATATAAATCCTTCAATTCTAGAGGTCATTAAGCAAGATAGAATGGATATTTATTTAAATGAATTATTAAGAGTATTACTATTTGTTTTGTTAACCTTTACAGTCCTTTTTGTATATCTCAAGAAAAAAATTAAAAATGAAGTATTAATTATTGGTTTAGTTGTTTTAGTACTGGTTGATTTAGTTCTATTTAATAGACAATATGTCAATAATACTAATTTTGTTAAGGCTGATTTAGTTGATAGTCCTTATAGTATCGATCAATTAAATTCAGAAATTTTAAAGGATAAATCATATTTCCGTGTATTAGATTTAACAACTAACTCTACTGCAGCATCATATTATCATAATTCAGTAATGGGTTATCATGCGGCAAAACTTAGCAGCTATAATGAAATTCTAGAGTTTTATATAAAAAACACGCATATGAATACTTTAAACATGTTAAATACTAAATATGTTATATTTAATAATGAAGACGGTACCTCACAGTTATATGTAAATGATTTTGCTAATGGACCTGCATGGTTTATTGACTCTATTATAAATGTTGATTCAAAAGATAAAGAGATTATAGCTTTAGACTCATTGAGCAATAAAACTAAGGCAATTTCAACTGAAATTGAATCAAAGAAATTTATTATTGACGATGATTCTTATGTGAAATTATTAGAATTCAATCCAAATAAAATTACATATGAATATAATACTAAAGATGATGGTTTTATTGTCTTTTCTGAAGTTTTTTATCCTAATGGGTGGCATTCATACATAGATGGAGAAAAGACTCAACATTTCAATGTTAATTATATTTTAAGAGGAATGAATGTGAAATCTGGAAGTCATATAATAGAATTTGTTTTTGATCCTGATGTAGTAAAAAAGGGAAGTATGATATCATTATCAGCTTCTTTATTATTATTTATTATCATTATAGGAATGTCATATAAATTTTTTATTAAGAATTAGAAATTGAAAACTAAAGCTCTTATAATTACATATTACTGGCCTCCTTCTGGCGGTCCTGGTGTGCAGAGATGGTTAAAACTCTCCAATTACCTTTTAGAAAACAACATTAAACCAGTTATATATACTCCATCTAACCCTAAATATCCATTTTTAGATAATAGTTTATTAAATGAGATTAATCCAGAAATTGAGGTAATTAAGGAGCCTATTTTTGAACCATTTAGTTTTTTTAATAATAAGAAAGTCGATAGGATAAGAAAGGGAGGGATACCAAAGAGTAAAGATCAATCATTATTTGAGAAGTTTTTAATATACCTAAGAGGCAATTTGTTAATTCCAGATTCTAGAATTTTTTGGGTAAAACCATCTGTTAATTTCTTATCAAAATATATATTAGAAAAAGATGTAGATATTATTATAACTACAGGGCCTCCCCATAGTTTGCATTTGATAGGATTAAATCTAAAATCAAAATTAAATATAACATGGTTTGCTGATTTTAGGGATCCTTGGACTGGAATCAATTATCATAACAAATTAAAACTGAACTTATACTCAAAAAACAAACATTTAAAATTAGAGAAAAGAGTCCTTAATTCATGTGATAGAATTATAGTTACTTCTAATAAACTATTAAATGAGTATAGTAAAATAACTAGAAAACCAGTTTCATTAATTACTAATGGATTTGACTTTATAAAAAAAGAAACGACATTAGATAATAAATTTTCTATAACACATATAGGCTCATTATTGCCTGAAAGGAATCCAAAAATTCTTTGGAAAGCATTAAGAAAAATAGAGTTAAAGAGTAATAATTTAAAAGATGATTTAGTAATCAATTTTATAGGAGAAGTTAGTAGTAATATTAAAGAAGATATAAAGAATAATTGTTTAGAAAAAAATGTGGTATATCATAATTATATTGAATATAAAGACACAATTCCAAATTTGTTAAAATCTCAGATTTTATTATTAATTGAAGCAGATAATGATGAATCAAGCTTTGTGATTCCTGCTAAAATTTTTGAATATATTAATTCTAGTAGACCTATTATAGCTATTGGGCCTAAGGATTCAGAAATTAGACGGATTATTAATAAAACTAAATCTGGAAAATACTTTTTGCATGATGAATATGACAAACTATTAAAATATATAGAGGAAAGCTATCAGCTATATAAGATAAAAAAATTAAAAATTAAACCAATAAATACAGATCAATATCATAGAAAGAATTTAGCAAAGAAATTAAGTGATTTGATCTTAAAAGAAACTGATTAAATAGTTAAAGCCTTGTGAGTATTAAAGGAAAGATAAACTTACAAGGCTTTATTCAACTAACTATCTCAATAAATTAAACTAACTATTTGTGTAATTGCAAATCTCATGCCAAAGTGATTATAATAAAACTTTTTTTAGATATTTTGCAGTGATTGATTCTTTTTCTAGAATTATTTCTTCAGGTTTTCCCATAGCAACCATTTCTCCACCTTTATTACCACCTTTTGGACCTAGGTCGATTAAATGGTCAGCACATTTAATTAGCTCTATATTATGTTCAATAATTACAACAGTGTTCCCTTTTTCAATTAAAGAATTTATGGATCTTAATAATTTATTTATATCATCATAATGAAGACCAGTAGTGGGCTCATCAAAAATAAATAGACCATTTTTTTTATTATTTTTTAAACCTAAAAATGAAGCTAATTTTATTCTTTGGGCTTCACCTCCAGACAGGGTAGAAGAGCTTTGTCCTAATTTAACATATCCTAATCCTACATCCTTAAGAGTTTGAAGTTTATTTTTAATTTTGATTTCACCATTTAAACCAAAAAAATCAATTGCCTCATCAACCGTTAGGTTTAGAATATTATCAATATTTTTTCCCTTAAATTTTACTTCTAAAACATCTTTTATAAACCTTTTTCCATTACAGGAATCACATTTTATATGAACATCGGCCATAAATTGCATTTCAATAATAACTTGGCCTTCACCTTTACAATCTTCACACCTACCTCCATCAATATTAAAAGAAAAGTGCTTTGGCTTAAATCCTCTTATTGCACTATATTTTTGTGATGCATATAATTTTCTAATATCGTCATATGCCTTAATATATGTTATAGGATTAGATCTCGAGGATCTCCCTATAGGATTTTGAGTAACTAGTTCAACGAACTCAATAGAATTTAGGTCTCCAGTAATCTTGTTAAACTCTCCAGCTTTTGTGGTATAATCTCCAAGTAAATTAGATATGGCAGGATAAAGTATGTTATTAATTAATGTGCTTTTGCCACTTCCAGATACACCTGTAATTACCGAGATAACATTCAAAGGGAAGTCAACATCAATATTTTTTAAATTATTTTCCCTAGCTCCAATAATGCTAATCTTTTTATTTGATTTTCTTCTTTCATGTGGTAATTCAATTTTTATTTTTCTATCAATATAATTTGCAGTTAATGAATTTTGTTTTATAAAATCTTTAAAACTACCCTCTGCAACAATTTCTCCGCCGTTAGAACCAGCCATTGGTCCTATATCGATTACATGATCTGCTTCTTTTATTATTTCTTCATCATGTTCGACAACAATAACTGTATTGCCTAAATCTCTGAGTTTTTTTAAAATATCAACTAACTTCTTTGTGTCGTTTGGATGAAGACCAATACTTGGCTCGTCTAATATATATAACGATCCAACTAAATTACTTCCAAGAGATGTGGCTAAATTAATTCTTTGACTTTCTCCGCCAGAAAGAGATTTTGACTTTCGATTAAGGGTTAAATACCCTAAACCTAAATCATTTAGAAAAATTATTCTAGTTTGAATTTCTTTCAATATTCTATTTGCAATAAATTTTTCATTTTTTGTCAATTTTATGGTATTAAAAAACACTAACAACTCTGATATTGGGATATTAATAAGATCTGAAATAGACTTCTTATTTATTTTGACATAATTTGCTTCTGATCTAAGTCTATTCCCATTACAGATATGGCATTTTGTTTTTCCTCTATATCTTGAAAGCATTACTCTATTTTGGATTTTATATAGTTTTTGCTCTAGTTTGAAAAAAAATTGATTTAATCCAATAAAATATTCATTTCCCTGCCAAAGAACTTCTTTTTGTGGTGCAGTTAATTTATAATATGGTTTGTGAATAGGAAAATTAAATTTATCTGCATTTCTTATTAATAGATTTTTGTATCGTCTTAATTTTTTTCCTCTCCATGGAAATATTGCATCTTCGTATATTGAAAGTTCTTTGTTTTGAAAGACTATATCTTTGTCAATTCCAATAATATCGCCATATCCTTCACATTTTGGACATGCGCCAAATGGATTATTATAGCTGAATAAATTTATATTTGGTTCAAGAAATTTGAGTCCATCTCTCTCAAACTTAGTGTTAAACTCCTTATAATTAAATCCTTCTATTGATTCAATAATACACCTCCCACGACCCTCATAGATAGCTGTCTCTATAGAATCCGATATTCTATTATAGAAAGAATCGTTGTTAGAAATTACAATCCTATCAATAACTAAAAAGGCATTTTTTATTTTAACTTTTCCTTCATTTTTGGCTTCGCTTATCTTTAAAATCTTATTATTGATTTTAACCCTATTATATCCTTGTTTCATTAGAGAATCCAGACTTTTTAGCAAATCTTTTTTAGAGTTGAAGTATATTTCAGATAAAAGAAGAATTCTTTCACCTGAATTAAATGTTTTTATATAATCAATCACATCAGTTACTGTATTTCTTTTGACTTCTTTATTTGTTGCTGGAGAATATGTCCTGCCTACTCGTGTGAACAATAACTTCAAATAGTCATATATCTCTGTAGAAGTCCCAACAGTAGATCTAGGATTGTTGTTGTTAACTTTTTGTTGTATTGCTATTGCGGGTGAGAGACCTTTTATAAAATCAACCTTTGGCCTGCTAATCCTATCTAAGAATTGCCTAGCATAGCTAGATAAGCTTTCAACATATCTTCTTTGACCTTCTGCATATAATGTATCAAATGCTAATGATGATTTTCCACTACCAGATAATCCTGTTATAACTACGAGCTTTTTTCTTGGGATTTCTACATCAATATTTTTTAGGTTATGAACCTTTGCACCTTTAACATAAATTTTATCAAAAACCAAGTTTTCTTCTGTTTTCATAACCATATATATGAGGAAATATCAAATATAATATTAAAGTAGGAGATGAAATTAATAATGTTAAAAAAATAAAATTTTGATTAATTATATTAATAATTATATATTTGATTTAAATACAATAACAATTCACGTATAGAATAACATTACTTTAAAAAGATAGAGAACAATCAAAAATCATCTACTAATAGATGAATTTTTAAAAAGTAATGTTATGAGAAGTCCAATTATTTCAGATTCTGAGTTAGTCCAAAGCTACATTGATGGCAATGAACAATCAATTGAAATTTTAATTAAAAGGCATAAACAAAGAATATATAGCTTTATATATTCAAAAGTATTAGATAGAGATCTTACTGAGGATGTATTTCAGGATACTTTTATAAAAGTTATAAGAACATTAAAAATCGGAAATTATAATGAACAAGGTAAGTTTGTGTCATGGGTAATGAGAATAGCTCATAATCTTGTTATTGATCATTTCAGAAAAAATAATAGAATACCCAAGTTTGAAAGCTCCTACGATTTTGATATATTCTCAGTATTAAGTGATTCTTCATTAAATGCTGAAAAGTCATTAATTAAATCTCAAATAATTAATGATGTTAAAAAACTTATAGAAGAACTTCCGTGTGATCAAAAAAATGTATTAAAATATAGATTTTATAACGACATGAGTTTCAAAGAAATATCAAAAAAAACGGGAGTTAGTATTAATACTTCATTGGGAAGAATGAGGTATGCTTTAATTAATCTTCGTAATATAATTGAAAAGAAGAATTTGGTATTAACAGACTAATAAACAAGAAAAAGATCTTAATATAATAATTAACTTTTTTTTTCGTTCTATTCTATATAAAATAATATATGGGAAAAAATTACTCTGTAGGTCAAAAAAAATCTGAACTAAATCCAAAAAAAGAAACTGTTAATTTTCTGATTAATTATTCAAAATCATTAAACATCTTAAAGTTAAATTCTCACAATTTTGAATTTATAATGAATTAATCTAACAAATTTATTCTAGCAAGGATTTTCTGCCAATTTTTTTTGTAATAATATCATTTTCAATATTCCATCCTCTGGAAGGAGAGTATTCTCTTGCGTAATAAATTATTTGAAGATGTAGTTTATTCCATAAATTCTTAGGGAATAGTCTTTTAGCATCCTTTTCAGTAACAGTAACATTTTTTCCATTTGATAAACCCCAGCGATACATCATCCTATGTATATGTGTATCAACGGGAAAAGCAGGGACTCCAAAAGCTTGAGACATTACAACACTTGCAGTTTTATGTCCTATAGATGGAAGATTTTCAAGATCATTAAAATTATTAGGAACTTTTCCATTATGCTTTTCTATTAATATTTTTGACAAACCATAAATTCCTTTACTTTTCATTGGCGACAAACCACATGGCCTAATTATATCCTTAATCTCATCAATTGATAATTTAATCATGTCATAAGGATTATTAGCTCTTTCAAATAGATGTGGAGTTATTTTATTGACTCTTTTATCAGTACACTGAGCTGATAATAATACTGCTATTAATAGAGTATAGGAGTCATTATAATTTAATGGAATAGGAACTTTAGTGTATAATGATTCAAGCGTATTAATAATAAAATTTACCTTCTCTTTTTTATTCATTATAGTATATTTGTCAGATATAAGAATTATAAATATAATAAATATGAAATTATTAAAAATTGGGGATAATGCACCAGATTTTGAATGTGCAGACAATAATGGAGATATAATTAAACTAACAGATTACAAAGGAAAAAAATTGGTTATTTTTTTCTATCCAAAAGCAAATACACCAGGATGTACTGCTCAAGCCTGTAATCTCAGTGATAATTATCAAAAATTTATTTCATCTGGTTATGATGTGCTAGGGGTTAGTGCAGATGATAAAAATAAACAAAGTAATTTCAAAAAAAAATTCAATTTTCCCTACAAATTACTCTGTGATGTTGAAAAGAAGATAATTAATTCTTATGGAGTATGGAGCTTAAAAAAGTTTATGGGTAGGGAGTACATGGGAATATTAAGAACTACTTTTATTATTGATGAAAAAGGAGTTATTACTAATATTATAGATAAAGTAAAAACTAAACATCATACTAGTCAGATTTTAGATTAATTACCCTTATATCCAAATAGTTTTTGTTTTTTAATCATTGATGCTACAGATTTGGGAAGCAATTTTTCCCATCCATTACTGTTGGATTTAATATCTTCTATTACTTCATCTGAATATATTTTTAAGGATTCAGGGTTATATTCCTTTACATCAACAACTCTTCCATTAAATTTAGAGAACTTATAAAGCTCTTTTATTCTAGGATGAACCTTAAGGTTTTCGCTTGTAATTATTTCTCCATCTTCAGAAAGTACAGGGTATAGGTATACCTTGAGTTTTTTAAAAAATAGCTTTCCGAACGCTTCTAAAATACCTCCACTAAGTTTTATATAATATTTTGGATCAAAAACTTCAATCAGATTATTAACACCCATACAAAGGCCAATTTTTTTATTAGTATACATTGAAAAATATTCTACTAGCCTATAATATTCTTTATAATTTGAAATTAAGACAGTCTCACCCAAAGAACCTAAGAGTTTAGCTCTATCCATAAAATCTTTTTCATCAATCTCTCCTTTATTTTCTAAATCTGCAAGTGTAATTTCAAATATGACTATTGTATTCTCTTTTTCTACTTTATTTTCTTTCTTAAATAATTTTAAGGATTGCAAATACATGTCTTCATTAACCTTAGTTACAGGTCTAAATCTACCTCTTAAGGCTAAAATGTTCTTTTTGTAAAGTATAGCTGCTGGAAGCAGATTATTTCCATCAGAGCCAAACATTACAGCTTCAGTTAGACCATTTTTAACTAATTCAAGGCTCATAAGTCTATTATCTACATTCTTAAAAATAGGACCAGAAAAATTTATAGTATCTATTTCTAATTGATCTTTTTCTAGATTATCGTACAGGTATTTGATGATTTTTTTTGGAGTATGATATTTGTAGAATGCACTATAAATTAAATTAGTTCCTAAAATCCCTAAAGTTTCTTGTTGTTGACGTGCAATATTTTCTTTAAACCTTAGATGTAAAATAATTTCGTTATAGTCTTGATTTGGGTCAATTTGAAATCTCATGCCTACCCATCCGTGACCTTTAAACTTTCTGGCAAAGTCTATAGTGGCAACAGTATTTGCATAGCAAAAAAACATTTTATCAGGATCTTTTCTGCCTATTCTTTCTTCTATTAAATCAGTTTCTTGAACAAGCATTTTTTTAAGACGATTTTGAGTAACAAACCTGCTATCATCTTCAATTCCATAGATAGCATCACTAAAATCTTTATCATAGGCAGATAAAGATTTTGCAATTGTACCAGATGCTCCGCCAACCCTAAAGAATTGTCTGACAGTTTCTTGACCAGCACCAATTTCAGCAAAGGTGCCATAGATGTTTTCGTTAAGATTAATTTTTAATGCTTTTTGCTTGATTGTAGGGATTGAATCAAGCTTTGAATCACCATTATGAACTATATCATCCATTAAATGTTGTTTTTGCCTAAGCAAAGTTATTAAATTACTATCGTTTAAAAGAAAAAAAATAGCTTATTTTTGATTATAATTCATTTATAATGAAAATTACATTTTTAGGGACTGGAACTTCACAAGGAATCCCTATAATTGGAAGTGATCATCCTGTATGTAAAAGTGAAAATCCAAAGGATAGACGGTTAAGATCATCAGTGTTAATAAATTGGGATAAAAATAATTATGTTATTGATTGTGGCCCAGATTTTAGAACACAAATGTTAAATTCAAATTGTAGTAGGATAGATGCAATTATTTATACTCATGAACATAGTGATCATGTTGCAGGATTAGATGATATAAGGCCGTTTTTCTTCAACCAAGGAAAAATACCAATATATGCACATAAAAGAGTCTTAAATGAACTCAAAAAGAGATTTTACTATATTTTTGATGAGAATTACAGTTATCCTGGCTCACCTAAAGTGATTGAAAATGTAATTTCCTCTAATTTTAATATTAATGATAAGAAAATTACCCCTATAAATGCATTCCATAAAGATTTACAAGTTTATGGTTATAGATTTGAAAATTTTGCATATTTAACAGATGTTAAAACTATTGAAAAAAAGGAAATTAAGAAATTAGATGATCTTGATGTTTTAGTGATTAATGCATTGAGAATAGAAGAACACTATTCTCATTTTAATTTAGATCAAGCATTAGAATTTATTAAAGTAATTAAACCTAAAAAAGCATATTTAACTCACATTAGTCACATGCTTGGGTTTCATGATGAAGTTCAGAAGATTTTGCCTAAGAATGTATTTTTAGCCTATGATGGTTTAGAAATCACTATTTAACATTAAATTTCATCCATTCTAAAAAATCAAAGAAGTTTTCTTGACTTACACTGTGAGCCATGTCATATTCTTTGTAGATATGAGTAATATTCTTTGATTTTAGCCACTCAATAGATTCTCTAGAATAATTAACCGGAATTACTTGATCCTGTAATCCATGTGAACAGAAGTAATTAAGATTTGAATAATCCTTCTCATTTGCATCAATTAATTGCATGCTTATCATGCCACTTAATGCTATAACATTTTTAAATAAATCGGGGTTATTTAATGACAAAGCATAGCTTAGTGCGGTTCCTTGACTAAAACCTATTAAACAGATTTTTTCTATATCAAATGAATATTTTTGTGATAATTGATTTTTTACAAAATCTTTTATTTTAGAAATAGAGGATTTTGCTTGTTCTACACCTATTTTTATTTTCATGGCTTCAAGATCATCAGAATTAATATCATACCACGAATAGCCCCCAAAGGGAAGAGAATAAGGAGCTCTTAGTGAAATTATTTTATAATTTCCAGGTATATGATTTGCAAAAGAAAATAAGTCATCCTCGTTACTGCCATAACCATGAAGCATTATAACTAAAGGAGATAATTCATCACTATTATTTGAATCTCTAAAATTAAACTCAAAATGAAATTTATCACTCATCAACTTAATTCTATAAAACCATTATTTATAACCCCAAATACTTTTCCTTTTAGTTTAGAGCCTATAAAGATTGAATTTTTTGATTTTGATAAGATGTTTTCTTCACTAAAGATATATTCTGAAAGAGGATTGAAAAGAGTTAAATTTGCGGTTTCTCCGATTTTAATAGAATCATCATCATCTATACCGAATATCTTTTTTCCTCTGGTAAGAAGGTTTATCGTAGTTTTTATTGGAAATAACATATTTAATGCCCCAAAAGCTGATTCTAAACCAATAGTTCCATAATCTGCATTATCAAATTCAAGATTTTTAAGTTCAATATTTAATGGGTTGTGATCAGAGGTAATCATATCTATTGTCCCATCTTTTAAACCAGCAATTAATGCATTAACATCATCTGATGTTCTAAGAGGCGGCTTAACTTTAAAATTAGTGTCAAAATTTTGGATTTTTTCGTCTAAAAAGAACAAATTATGTATTGCTACACTACATGATATATTTAATTTTCTGGCTTTAGCTTTTCTAATTAATTCAACTGACTTAGCGGATGAGATTGTAGGTATATGTAGATATCCTTCAGTATATTCTAAGATTGACAAATCTCTAGCAACATTAATTTCCTCAGCCATTGATGGCATACCATCTAACCCTAGTGATGTACTAATTAATCCTTCATTCATTACTCCATTTTGTGCAATTTCATCATTTTGAGGAAAAGAGAAAATAGGAGTCTTAGATGTTGACGTATATTCTAATGCTAATTTAAGAACATTTGGATTAGAGACAGATCTTTTATAGTCGTTAAAAGCAATTGCTCCAGAATTTTTCATATCAAGAATTTCAGTTAATTCATTTCCTGCAGAATTTTTAGTCAAAGCTCCAATTGGAAATACATTTACAACTGAGTTCTTAGTTAAAGAGTTTAAGTACTCTATTTCCGTATTTTTTTCAATAATAGGGCAGGTGTTTGGCTGTAATCCAACGGTTGTAAAACCAGATTTTGCAGCTACCTTAATTCCATTTAAAATTGTCCCTCTTTCTTCATATCCAGGTTCGCCAAAGCAAACACTATAATCAAACCAACCCTTTGATACATGCAAATTGTTTAATGTTATCTCTGGATAGTTTTTTGGATTGGATAATTTTTTATCAATATTAGTTATAATATTGTTTTCGATTAGTATATCAACTTTAGAATTATGAAATTCACTTTTTTTATCAATTATAGTAGCGGATTTGATAAGTGAATTCATTTATAATGTTATATAATTAAATGAAATAAATTTTGACAAAAATAAGAAAACCATTTCTATTTAATAGATCTATTATTTATAAAAAAATAAATTATCCACTAGTGCAGTTTTTATTTTAAATTTTTCTTTTTTTTCGGTCCAAGCGATAATTGTTTTATTTTTTTCTTTATCCAATGTGATTACAGGAAAACCAGAAGATCTATTCTCAGAAGATTCATCAATTATCAATAATTTATTCTGATTTCTATCACTAGTAATCATTTGAAGCTTTATATAAGCACTTCCATCTATAATATCCATATAACTTATAAGAGCTGTATTTTGATCTAACAGTTCAATATCAACTCTTCCAATTGGGTCATTAGCATTAACTATTATAGGTGTATCAAATCCACTAGAGATATCATTAGAAAAGGCAATTTTTAATTGATTATTATTATTAGAGAAGGTGTACCAAACAACAGCAGAAGTATTGTTAAATGTTGAAATTGCGGGGCCATTAACAGGGCATCCAGATATCACCCAGTTATCATTAAAAATACTAATTGGATTGCTCCAAGTATTTTTGTCTTTATATGAGTAATAAATATCTCTTACTTCATTTCTAGATCTATCCCTGTATACAACAATAGACCTCCCATTTTTTGTAATTGCTAAGTCAGTTTGACAGCAGTCACAAACTCTATTGTCAATTAATTGGTCTTCTAATATCTCTCCATCAATATTATAGCTTGTCCCCCTAAGAGTCATTTGCGGTTTTATAGATTTATCATTTTTTGATAATTCATTTTGTCTGCCATCTAAGTATGTAGATAGAAAATGATTATTATGGGTAATTGTTGAAACAAATCCATGTTCAGTTTTAGTATTATCGCTATGAAGTTTTAATGGAATACTCCAGGTATTTCCCTTATTTTTAGAATTAACAACTTTAATGTCATACGAGTATTTCTCTTCACTGCTCATTTCTAAATAATGTGCACTGATTCCATTTAATTCATTCGCAGTAATTTTTGGAAAATCAGCCCAGTTAACAAACATTTTTGATGATTTTACAATAAGATTAGATTCTCCCCATGAATCATTAGAAAAATCAAACAAACTATAAAAAAGCTTGCTTTCATTGCTATTTAAATTTGAAGATATATAGCTTAAGTATATTTCTCCAGAATCAGATGTGTGTAAATTTGGTTCAGATGACTCCTCAGAAAAATTAGTTTTAATAAACTTAATATAGCTTATATCATTACAGCTATTAGTAAAAATAAAAAGAAGAGAAACTAAAATAATTTTTTTCATCTACTAGTGTTTAGCAGCTTTACCTTCAGTTAGTGAGTTCTTAATGAAATTCTTTAAATCTTGGTTAGAGGATTTTAAATCTTCAGACCTTAGGTACATCATATGCCCACTTCTGTATCCTTTAAAAGTAAATCGATCTTTCATCTTTCCACTTGGATCAACTTGCCACATTGTATATTTAGCTTGGAAATATGTAGTTGCACCATCATAATACCCTGACTGAATTAAGACTTTTAAGTATGGATTTTGTGCCATTGCCTGTCTCAAGTTATCTCTAGTATTGTCATTTTCTCTGTCCCAAGGATGCACAGGCCCAAATACATTATATTTAATATCTGTATTAAAGTTTAGTTCATTTCTTAAATAATAGTTAATAGCAGGAGTGAAAGAATGATCCCAAGCATCTGATTCAGCATTCGTATCAGGACTTGATCCAGCTTCCATCTTATCTAAACCTAAATACCTTGAATCTAATCTTCCTACGGTATGTCCAGATTCGTCTCTAACTAGCTCTTTCCAGAAAAAACTTGTAGGAATATCTAAATTATGCCTAATTATATCTTTAGTGCTTATTCCTGAATAATAAGACATTTTGTTTGCAATTCTATCTTTCTCTTCATCAGTAATAAATCCGCCTTTTGCTATAGCAGGTAACAGTTCATTTATAGTAAAATCTTCAGATTCAGGCAGAATATCTAATAAATCTCTTTCTTGTAATTGGTTTTTTAAAACTTTGTGATACCAAGCAGTAGCTGTATAGTATGGTAGGTTTATTGCAGATGAAACAGCTCCACCTGTGTCATACACTTTATAGTCTGCAGGTGATACCATAATAACCCCATTTAGGTACATCCATTGCCTATTTTGCAATTCGTGAGCAAGCCCCATGACTCTTGTTCCTCCATAACTTTCCCCAATAATATACTTTGGAGACTCCCATCTGTTTTTTCTTGTAATAAATGTATTTATCCAAGTAGCTAAATATTTAATGTCTGCATTTATTCCAAAGAATAATTTTTTATCTGGCAGTTCTCCTTTTGAGTTTGGAAGCATTCTTGAATATCCTGTATTTACTGGACATACATAAACAATATCAGCAACATCTAATATGGAATGGGGATTGTCTTTCATTCCATACGGTTGTATTGGAAATCCTTCATCGTCAATCTTTAATACTCTAGGCCCAGTATAACCAATATGCATCCATAATGACGCTGATCCAGGACCTCCATTAAAGGAAATAACTATTGGTCTTTCAGGTCTATTAATTTTTTCATTCTTTTTTGCAATTCTTTTATAATAAGTATAAAACAAAGTTGCAATTGGTTCACCACTTTGATTCCAAACAGGCTGGGTTCCAACTTCTGCTTTATAATGAATTTGCTTATTATTTATGGTTGCTTCATGAAAGGATTCAACTATCGTGTCAGCTGGTATTGATATTTTTTGAGCATATGCTGAACAGGCAAATAGAACTAAAAAAAATAATATATGTTTCTTCATAATATGAATTTGTATTTATACTAATGTAATAATTTTTTATTCAAGTTTATTTTATTACTCCATCTATGATTTCAAGAGTTCGATCTGATTTCTTTGCTAATTGATTGTTATGAGTTACAATAATAAATGTATGATTAAATTTTTCTCTGATATCAAAAAAAAGATTATATAAACTATCTGCAGATTTACTATCTAGATTTCCTGAAGGTTCATCTGCTAAAATTAGTTTAGGATTATTAATTAGAGATCTAGCAACAGCAACTCTTTGTTTCTCTCCTCCGGAAAGCTCATTGGGTTTATTATTAATTTTATTACCTAAATTTAGATAATCCATTAACTTAATCGCTCTTTGTTCTAATTCTAAAGTATTAGTTTTTTTAATATAGCCAGGAATACAAATATTTTCAAATGCAGTAAATTCAGGAAGCAACTGATGAAATTGAAAAATAAAACCAATAGTTTCATTTCTAAAATTAGCTAATGCTTTTTCATTTAATTTACTAATATTAACATCATTAACATACAGCTCAGACTTTAGATTATCGGAAGGTGAGTCAAGAGTTCCTAATATTTGCAGTAAAGTTGTTTTTCCAGCACCAGAATCACCAACAATGGAAACAAATTCACCTTGCTTAATATTAATATTCACACCTTTTAAAACATGAAGATTATTAAAGTACTTATGTATATTACTCCCTTTAATCATATATTTATTAATATTACATTAATATAAAGTACCAATTTAATAATCATAATTGAATACCAACATAAATCTATAATTTAAATTATGAATAATACCTTCAAATTTGCATATTTTGCTGG
>JAAZXZ010000026.1 GCA_014239895.1 Flavobacteriaceae bacterium | reverse complement strand
TTATATAGAAAATCAAGAAAAATATTTCAAAAATGGAAAGACATTACCTATAAGTAAAAGAAAAAAGCTGTTAAAAAATCTTAAAAAAGAAATATTATCAAATGAGGATAAAATTTTTAAAGCATTAAATAATGATCTTAAAAAGTGTAGCTATGAAACTTATTTATCTGAAATAGGAATTTTAATCACTGAAATAGATTTATTCCTTAAAAACCTAGAGAAATGGGCTAAACCAAAAAAAGTAAAATCATCTCTACTTAGCTTTCCTTCATCAGATTATATTTATAGCGAACCTTATGGAAAAATTCTTGTAATATCACCATGGAATTATCCTTTTCAATTAGCAATTTTGCCTGTCATGTCTGCTGTAGCTGCTGGAAACACAGTTGTGCTGAAACCTAGCGAGCATGCACCACACACTTCTAAACTGGTTAAAGAGATTATTGAAAGTGTTTTTGAAAAATCACATGTATTAGTTATTGAAGGAGCTGCTGAAACTGCTGAAAAATTATTAAAATATCGATGGGATTATATCTTTTTTACCGGGAGTGTTAGAATAGGAAAAATTATTGCTGCTGCTGCTGCAAAACATCTTACACCTACAACATTAGAGCTTGGAGGAAAAAATCCTTGTATTATTGATGATACTATAGACTTAAGACTAGCCTCTAGAAGAATAGTTTGGGGTAAGTTTATAAATGCTGGACAAACATGTATTGCTCCAGACTTTCTGATTGTTAAAAGAAATATAAAAGACGAGTTAATTAAACACTTGTCAGAAGAAATTAAAAAAGCATATGGAGAAAATCCTAAAAACTCACAAGATTATCCAAGAATCATAAATAGAACTAATTTATCAAGACTTTCTAATTTAATTAAGGATACTAAGATTATATTTGGAGGAGAACATGATTTGGAAACATGTTATTTTTCACCAACTATTATTGATGAACCAGATATTGAAAGCGATTTAATGGCTGAAGAAATATTTGGACCAATTCTTCCAATTGTATCATATGATGATGAAAATAAAATTGAAGAATTAATCTCTAAATATGAAAAACCTCTAGCATTATATGTTTTTAGCTCTAATAATAATTTTTCTGAAAAAATCATTCGCAAATATAGTTTTGGAGGAGGAGCTATAAATGATACAATAATCCAGGTGGGAAATCCTAATCTTCCATTTGGAGGAATTGGCCATAGCGGTATAGGAAAATATCATGGTAAGACAAGCTTTGATCAATTGTCACACAAAAAAGCTATTGTCAAGAAGGGAAATTGGCTAGATATAAAAATTAGATATGCACCTTATAAAGGAAAGCTAGAAACTGTAAAAAAATTCTTTAAGTTTCTTGGTTAATTATTAATCGAAAATTTAATTAAAGAGCCTGTCCTTTTTTGAGCAACAAAATCAATACCCTTATTTGTTAACTGTAATATTCTTGGATATCCTCCTGTTGTTTGAGAATCCCTCATAAGAATTATTATATCACCTCCAGGTGTTAACTGCACTGTCCCAGGAATTACATGTGACGTTATAATTGGCTTTATAGTATTTTTTATTTTTTGATCTAACACATAACCCATTCTATTATGATTATTAGATATTGAAAACTGAGTACTTAATAGCTTTTGTTTATTTTGTGTAGTTAATTTACTGTATTCAGGACCCTTATAGCATTCAATTTCATCTGACAATATCAACTTCTTCAGAGAAGGCTCATGTTTCTTATTTAATAAAGGTTTGGAATCATTTAGATATATCTCATCATTTTTATTGATTTTAAAGTTCTTGGTCAAACCAACATACATGCTTTTGCTCTCCATAACTTTTTCAGAATTAATTCCCCCTCTAAATGCTATATATGTTCTAAAACCATATTTAATTCTCCCAAAACTTAGTATATCGCCATATTTTACTTCTATTACAGAAAACATATCTATAGACAACCCATTCAATTTAGGACTCATGTCTGAGCCTGTTATTGCTATTGTAGTATCATTTTCAAATTTCAAAGAACATCCTGTCATTGTTAATTCAATTAATGCCTCTAATGAATTATTACCAATAATTTTATTAGCAATATCAGAAGAACATTGATCCATACATCCACTTATAGGAACTCCAAAATTTTGAGCTCCAAAACGACCTAAATCTTGAATTGATGTATAAAACCCTGGATCTATTACTTTAATCATTTAATATTTCTTTATTTAATTCATACAAATCAAGCTCCACTTCTTTTTCAATTAATTTATACTGATCTTCTGAAATTTGAAAAAATTTAATCCTATCACCGGGTTTTGCAAAACATGGCTCAACTTTGAGTTTGTTAAATAGGCTTATTGGAGTGTTTCCTAAAACATTCCATCCTCCAGGACTTTCTTGAGGATAAACCCCTGTTTGTTCATCTGCAATTGCTACAGCGCCCCTAGGAACCCTTAATCTGGGTTGTTTTTTTCTTGGTATTTGAATTTTTTCATCTACAGAACCTAGATATAAAAAACCTGGCAAAAAACCTATTAAGTATACTGAATAGATAGTGTCAATATGTCTTTTAATGATTTCCTTGTTTGAAATTTTATTTTGTTTTGATATCAAATCTATATCTAAAGCAAAACTCTTTTCATAACATACAGGAATATTCCAAAGAAACCTTTCTGTTTTTGTGAGAGATTTTCGGGATACATATAGGTTGTTTAGATTAGTTTCTATCTTATCTATATCCTGAATTTCTTTATCAAAAATTACTAGAAGTGAACAATAAGAAGATCTTACTTCTAAAATATTGCTAGTACTTGATTCTATAGCAACTTTAAACTGATTTACATCATTGTTAATTTTTTCATCAATCATTTCAGGCCAACTAATCAGAAGACAATAGTTATTGTACTTGAAATATTTTAATTTATAATTATTCAATTTCCAGATTATGTTTATTTATTTCATTAAATAGATCTCTTATCACACTAGCTATTTCTAAACTATCTCCGTGAACACAAAAGGTGTCTGCTAAAATCTTTTTATAATCTCCGCCAATTGTTTGAATTTTATTATCATTAATTACATTTTCTAACCTTTTTAACATTTTTTGATAATCTAAAATCATAGAATTATTGTTTTCTCTAGAAACTAGAGATAAATCATTATTATAATTTCTATCTAAAAAGACCTCATAATATATCTTTATATTATTCTCAATTGCTAATTCTGAAATTAAAGATCCATAGGGAACATATAAAATTTTATCTGAATATTTAAATCTCATTAATTTAATAATAATTGATGCTGTTTCTAAATCATTTGCTGATAAATTATAAAGAGCGCCATGCAGTTTAATATGATTAAGGGAAGTTTCTAAACTCCTAGCAATTCTTTCTAGATCATCAATTTGACTCATCAATGAATTGGATAGATCTGCGTTTGAAATAGAAATATTTTTTCTACCAAAATTCTCTTTATCTGGATAAGAAGG
>JAAZXZ010000018.1 GCA_014239895.1 Flavobacteriaceae bacterium | reverse complement strand
TTTCTTTTTCAGAATTATTTTCTGGATCATCAGGATACTCAGGTATATTATAACCTAAGTGTTGTAGTTCTTTAATAGCGTTTTTAATTTGTGGGATGGAAGCACTTATATTTGGGAGCTTTATTATGTTTGCATTGCTTTCATTAACTAGATTTCCTAAATATTTTAAATCATCTTCTATAATTTGATTATTTTTTAAATTTTCAGAAAAATTAGCTAAAATTCTTGAGGAAAGTGAAATATCTCTAGTTTCAATATTTATTCTAGAAGATTTTGTAAAAGCTTTTACTATTGGTAAAAAAGATATAGTTGATAAAGCAGGGGCTTCATCTGTCTTAGTATAAATAATTTTAGACATTTAAATATCAGAAAATTAGTTTTTCAAAGATAATGATTGACATTGAGAAATAACAGAAAATATGGAATATATAAAAAAACAAAAGCCATATTATTGTAGTTTCCTACTCTAATATGGCTTTTTATGAATTTACCTTGTAATCATTTCCCCATTGCTGGTTCTGACAGAATTTGCATTTTGTCTTGATTTCAATGCTCATTCATTTGGAATCTGGTTTCTTTGTTTGCTTCGGAGATTGCTCTCTTCTGCTTGCATTTCCTCCTGATTCCTGTTTAATTGTTTTCTTTTTGCTCTTATCGTCTACTCTCATTTGCATGAGAGTTTCTTTTTAGAACTTTGCTCTTGAGCTCTTCTTTCCAGCGAACTTTCAAGATTTGCTTTTGAGCGTTTTTGCTTTAGGTCATAAACTTGTGCAGGCACACACTTATACTTTAAAGCATTGCTTTGGCTTTTCGCTTGCGCAATCCGCTTTCTGCTTTTTTGAAAACAATTTTATGTAAAAGAACGTTTCTTACTTTGAACTTGTGTCGTTGCCGACTTTAGCATTTGCTTCAAATTCTTAAATCTAATATAGATCAATAATTTCAAAAACTACTCAATAATATAAAAATTAATTTCAACAGTTTTTCAACTATGATTATTAACAATTGTTAATAAGTTGAATTAGCTTCTTTTTTCTTGAATTTTAGCTTTTTTACCTGTAAGATTTCTGAAGTAAAATATTCTTGCTCTTCTAACTTTTCCTTTTTTGTTCAATTCAATTTTTTGAATTGCAGGTGAGTTAACTGGGAATATTCTCTCTACACCAATAGAACCTGACATCTTTCTTATTGTAAAGGTTTCAGTAGAGGCGCTACCTCTTCTTTGCAAAACAACTCCTTTAAAAAACTGAACACGTTTTTTATTTCCTTCTTTAATTTCATAATAGACAGTTATTGTATCTCCAGAACTAAATGCTGGGTATGCTTTTTTTTCAACAAATTGATCTTCTACAAAATTAATTAATGAACTCATTCTTATAATTTTAAATTATATCAGGATAACGTGAACAATTTTTGTTGAGAGGTTAACCTAAAACGCCAGCAAAAATAGCAATAAAATGATAATTAACAATTATAATTTTATTCTTTATAAAAAATTATTTTAGATCAGGTCTTTTATTTTTAGTTACCTCTATTGATTTTTCCATTCTCCACTTTTCTATTTCCTTAGTATTTCCACTGATTAATATTTTAGGGACTTCCCATCCTTTATATTCTCTAGGTCTTGTATATATAGGGGAAGAAAGGAGGTTGTCTTGAAATGAATCAGTAAGTGCAGAAGTCTCATCTCCAATAACTCCAGGAATCAATCTAATTATGCTATCACAAAGGACAGCGGCAGCAAGTTCACCACCTGACAAAACATAATCACCTATAGATATTTCCTTAGTAATTAAATTATCTCTTATCCTTTGGTCTATTCCTTTATAATGTCCACATAAAATAATTAGATTACTAAATAAAGAAAATTTATTTGCAATGGATTGATCTAATTTCTCTCCATCAGGTGAAAGATAAATCACCTCATCATATTTCCTTTCATTTTTTAATTTAGAAATACACTTATCAATTGGTTCGATCATCAAAACCATTCCTGCCCCACCTCCAAACTGATAATCATCTACGGATTTGTATTTATTGTTTGAATATTCTCTTAGATTATGAATTTTAACATTCACAATGCCTTTATCAATACTGTTCTTAAGTATGGAAGATTCAAAAGGGCTTTTTAATAATTCAGGAACTACAGTAATTATATCAATTCTCATTACTAATGATCTAAAAGGCAAATTTATCTAAAATTAAACCTTTCTGTAATATTATTATCATTAATTATTTCAATATTAATTGGGTCGTGATATTTTCTGGACTTTAAAATTTTTTCAACATCTAATATTGTATGTATTTTATTACCATTAATTGACTTTACAATATTACCAACTTTAATTCCATAATCTTCCCAGTATTTTTTATAATTATTATTGAATTCGGATATTTTCACTGCAGAAGAAAAATTAGATTTAATTAATTCTTCTTTACTCATATTTTTTAATACTCCTATTAGATAAAATTGAACTCTCTCATTCTTATTTAATTTAACAGAAACTAATTTTTCTTTTGAATTGACTTTTAATTTTATCTTAACCACATCATTAGGCCTTTTGGAGTTTAAATAACCTTTTAAATCAGAAAACTTATTTATACTTATTCCATCAATTTTTTTAATAATATCTCCACTTTTTATTCCAGCAATATTTGCGCCAGATCCTTCTTCAACAGAACTAATATAAAATCCTTCAGTATCTATTGTCCCTAACTTTTTGGATATTGAGCTATTTAGTGAAGAACCAGTTACACCAAGAAAACCATATTGAACTACTCCAAATTCCATTATATCTTCAATTACTTTTCTTGCAATATTACTTGGAACAGCAAATGAATATCCAATGTATGAACCAGTTTGAGATTGTATTGCTGTATTTATCCCAATTAATTCCCCTTTTGTATTTACTAATGCTCCTCCTGAATTACCAGGATTTACAGCAGCATCTGTTTGTATATATGACTGTGTTGTTCTTCCTGATGGATCTAAATTTCTTGATTTAGCGCTGATTATTCCAGCGGTAACTGTAGAATTCAAATTAAAAGGATTTCCTACAGCAAGCACCCATTCACCAATTTGTGTAGAGTCACTATCACCAAAAGTAGCATATGATAAAACTTCATTGCTGTTAATCTTTAATAATGCAATATCATTTTGATCGTCACTTCCTACAAGTTCTGCATCAAATGTTTGATTGCTGTTTGTAGTTATTTCAATTTTATCAGCATTTTCTACGACATGTGAATTGGTTATAATATAACCGTCAGGAGATATAATAACACCAGATCCAGTACCAATTAGTGGACGTTGCTGCCTTCTACCAAATATTAAATCCTCTAAACTAAAATCATTAGAAATATTTGTTGAGTTTTTTACGTGAACAACATTATCTATTGTTGTTTTTGCTACTTCTACAAAATTTGGCTTCTGAAAATTCAAATTTTGAAAAGTATTTTCACCAGAACTTTTTATAGTATTTAATGAATTTGTTTCATCGACAACACTACTAGCAAGTAAATTGATTTTTGTTTCAATTGATTTAAAATAGGAGTTAACTTTAATTCCAATGAATAGAGTTAGAATTAACGCTAAAAACAAGTAGAGAAACTTTTTCATAATTATAAGATATTAATACAACTATAAATCTATAAAAATCTAATTTTTAAATTAGATTTTTAACGTACATTTAACAATCAAATTTTAGATACAATTATTCCTATATTTGTTTTTAATGAAAATTCAGTTTTACAAATATCAAGGTACAGGCAATGATTTTGTTATGATTGACAATAGAGGTGGAAACTTTAATTACAATAATGCTGAATTTATTTCTAGCATTTGTGATAGAAGATACGGAATAGGATGCGATGGGTTGATTTTAATAGAAGACAACAATGATCTTGATTTTACTATGAAATATTTCAATTCAGATGGCTCAGAATTAGGCATGTGCGGTAATGGAGCAAGATGTGTAACTCAATTTGCTAAAAAATTAGGTATTATAAATAACTCAGCAATTTTCCAAGCTTCTGATGGCGCCCATCATGCAGAAATTATAGACAACAATTATGTTAGAGTAAAAATGAATGATATTGATATGAGTAGTTATGATTTAATAGATAAAAATTTTGACAACATATATTTGGATAATGGCTCCCCTCATCTTGTAATAAACTCTAATGATATTGACAAGATAGATGTCTTTAATGAGGGTAGAAAAATTAGATATGGAGACAAATATAAACATGAAGGTGTAAATATAAATTTTGTCGAATTTACTCCTGATAGTTCATTGTTCAAAGTAAGAACTTACGAAAGAGGTGTTGAAGATGAAACTCTTTCATGTGGTACTGGTGCAATTGCAGTAGCAGTTGTTTTAAATTATTCTAATATAATAAATAAAGAAGAAATTAAAATTTCAATGAAAGGAGGTAATCTTAAGGTGTCGTTTAGCAGAGTAGGAGATAACTTTTCTAATATTTGGTTGTCTGGAGCTGTTTCTGAAATATATAAAGGAGAAATAAATGGAGATATTAAAGGGTAAAAAGATTTTTTTAAGGGCATTAGAGCCTGAGGATATAGATTATTTATTTTCAACAGAAAATAATGAAGATTTTTGGGAGATAAGTAATACATCTCGCCCATTTTCAAAACACATATTATCAAAATATCTAGAAAACTCACATTTAGATATCTATCAAACCAATCAATTAAGGCTAGTGATTTCAGATTACGACAATATTTCCATAGGATTAATTGATCTATTTGACGTAGATTTTAAAAATTTAAAAGCTGGCGTGGGAATACTTATTAATAAAGACAATAGAGATAAGGGATATGCTAAAGAGGCAATAGAAATACTAATAGAGTATAGTTTTAAATACTTAAATCTCCATCAATTATATTGCAATATAATTGAAAACAATAAGCCTAGCATTAGCTTATTTAAAAGTTTGGGTTTTATGGAAGTAGGATTAAAAAAGGATTGGGTGTATTTTAAAGGGGAATATAAAAATGAATATTTATTTCAATTAACATGTACATAAAAAAGATAGTTGTAGCAATATCCATTATAGGATTACTTATAATGGGGGGATTTTCATATTATGTATATAATGTAATGTTTGCATCCAATACTAATTTTAGTCAAGACTTTAAATATATATACATTAGAACTAATTCAGATTATAACAATTTAATAGAACAGTTAAAAGACTATATTGTAGATCCTTCAACATTTACAGTTTTAGCAGAAAGAAAAAACTATGTAAATAACATAAAACCTGGAAGATTTATTATTAAAAAGGGTATGAATAATAATCAAATAATAAATTCAATTCGATCCAATAATATAACGGTTGATTTAATATTTAATAATGCTAAGAATATATATGATTTAGCATCAATTATCTCAAAACAAATAGAAGCTGATAGTACTTCAATAGTTGATACATCTTTTGAGAAAAAAAATGGATTTACAGACGAAACATTATTATCAATGTATTTACCAAACAGTTATAATTTTTATTGGAATACTAACTCTGAGGATTTTAAAAAGAGGATGTTAAAAGAATATGAGAGTTTTTGGAGTATAGATAGATTAAATAAAGCTAAAGAAATTTCTTTAACACCAATTGAAGTTATGATTTTAGCATCGATAGTGAATGAAGAATCCAAGGA
>JAAZXZ010000171.1 GCA_014239895.1 Flavobacteriaceae bacterium | reverse complement strand
TTTTCAAGATTTTCGCTTTTTAATATTTTTTTTATTTGTTTTGCAATGGCTTTATTAGGGTCTTGAATTGTTATTTTTTCAGACATTATTTCTCTAATAATTGGAATGAGAAAGTGATAATGTGTACATCCTAATACTAATTGATCAATATTTAAATCTAACATTGGATCTATATAGGATTTTAAAAGCTGCTTTGTGTTTCCCTTATTAATATCCCCCTTTTCAATCAGATTAACTAATCCAAAACCAATTTGTTCAATAATCTCAATATTATCAGAGAATTTGTTTGAGGTTTGATTAAACAAATTACTAGTTAGTGTCATTTCAGTTGCCAGTACTCCTATTTTATTAGTTTTAGTATTAAGAATTGCAGGCTTAATAGCAGGCTCAATTCCTATAACTGGAACTGAAAATGAATTTCTAATTTCTTTTATAGCATTTGTTGTGGCGGTATTACATGCAACAACTATTATTTTGCAGTTCATTTTAATTAATACTGAAGCATTTTTTAGACTCAGCTTTATAATATCACTAATATCCTTATTTCCATAAGGACAGTTTTTATTGTCTGCTAAATAAATAGTGTTTTCATTTGGAAGGACTCTATTTATTTCTTTTAAAACAGATAGACCTCCAATTCCAGAATCAAATATGCCTATAGGGCTATTATTCATTTTGTTAAAATAAAAAAGCTGTCTTTGACAAGACAGCTTATTAAATACATTAGCAACAATTTATTAAAATCCTAATTCTCTTTTAACATCTTCAATTAAATTCTTTCCATCTGCTAAAATTACCCCTTGTCCTTGAGTTGAATCAAGAACATAATCGAATCCTTGAGCTTTAGCAACCTTAACTATTGCAGCTTGAGCTTTTTCAGTAATAGGTTTTAATAAATCAAATTCCTTTTTTTGTAATTCTTGTTGTGCTTGGCTTTGATATTGACGAATACTTTGTTCCATCCCTTGAACTTCTTGCAGCCTTCTAGCATTCTCTTCATCTGTTTGAGCTGATGCTTCAGTATCATATTGCTTAACTTTACTTTGTAATTCTGCTGCCATAGTTTGTATATCATTCTCATAGGTTTTAGCAAGTTTTTCAAGCTCTGTTCTTGCCTCGTTCATTTCTGGCATAGACGACACTAATTCAGTGCTATTAATATGAGCTACTTTGCTTTGTGAGTTGACAGCAAAACTTATGCTTACACATAATATCAATAATAAAATCTTAATTTTTCTCATTTTTTTATTTATTTCAGTTATTATTATTTTTTATAAAGGTACTATCTTTTACTTTTCTTGAAGCAAGAATTTTTTCTTTTCTTTCTCGCAACATTTTTTCTCTTAATTCTTTTGCGCTTAGAACTTTTTCAGGTTTTGGGACATCTGTTTTATCTTCTTCCTCAACTTCATCTAAATCTTCAGTTACTAGATTACTGGCTATGATTTCATCTTCTTCTTCAGCTTGTCGTTTTTCTCTTCTTGAGTCTAATTGTTTTCTATTGTTAGTCCTTGTTATTATTCTTAATATTTGGTCACTAATATCAAATTTCCTATCTGAGTATAACATAACAATATCAGCGGATTTATCAAAAATGAAATCGTATTTTCTTGATTTTGAAATTTCTTTTATTGCTATAAAAATTTGATCTTGAATTGGCTGTATTAGTTGTTTCCTTTGGATAATTAGATCACCTCTTGGACCAAATCTTTTTTGTTGATAATCTAAAATTTCATTTTTTTCAATTTCTATTTCTTCTTCCTTTTCCTTGATTAGCTCTTCTGTAAGCAATAATCTCTCAGCATTTAATGCTTCTTTTTTATTATTTAAATCAGAAAATCTATTTTCAATTTCTCTCTTCCATTGATTTGCTTTTTGCTCTAATTGATCTCTTGTTTCTTCATATTCAGATAGATTTTGCAAAATATATTCAGTATCAACATATCCAATTCTAACCCCTCTTTGGCTAAATGTATAGCTGGAGATTAAAAGTATAGTGATTAGAATTATAAATTTCTTCATTTAGAATATTTTATGATTATCTAACGAAATATATAGGAATATATTTTAACATAGAATTATTTATTATTAGAATGATTGACCAATTATAAAGTGAGTTTCCCATCCATGTTTTTGAGATTGTCCTGGTACAGCATCAAATCCATGACCAAAATCTATACCAAGTAAACCAAATGCAGGCATGAACAAGCGAACACCCAGTCCTGCGGAACGTTTAATTAGAAATGGATTAAAATCTCTGAAACTATTATATGAATTACCTCCTTCAATAAATGCAAGAGCAAATATTTTAGCTTGTTCTCCAAGGCTTATTGGATACCTCATTTCTAAAGAATATTTATTATAAATAGTCCCTCCATCTTGATTTGATAATGACTGATTAGGATAACCACGAAGAGCTATAGTTTCTCTTCCATCTAAACTATACATGCCTAATCCATCTCCTCCTAAGAAAAATCTTTCAAAAGGAATTATTCCTCTATCATTGTTATAAGCTCCAAGAAAACCAAATTCAAAAGCAGGTCGTAATACTAGTTTTTTTGTTAATGCTGCAAACCATTCACCTTTAAATTTAATTTTATAAAATTCAAGCCATCTATACCTTTCTTGATCTATTTCAGCTATCCTGTCTGATGCAGTGGTATTACTTGGATCATTTGCAAGATCATCCACTAACAGCTCTCTTTCATCTTTTAATCCAGCGTAATCCACCTTATTAACAGCTGAATATGGAAATGAGAGTTTTGCAGACAAACTAAAACTTGAACCACCTGTCGGATATATAGGATCAGTAAAAGTATTATTTCTACTTAAGGATA
>JAAZXZ010000064.1 GCA_014239895.1 Flavobacteriaceae bacterium | reverse complement strand
TCAATTCATCAGGTTTTAGTGATAGAGTTAGTCCTGGGACTGGTTATAACTATTCAGAATATTATAATGGTGATCAGCCTAGCATATTCTTTGAAGAAAACAGAGAAACAGAAAGAGATAGAAACAGTTTCTTTACCAATAATGGAATAGAATGGTATATAGATGATAAAACATCCATTGTTGGAGCTTTTTTCTATAATCAAGCTAAATCTGACGACTTAACAATAAATAATATAGATGAAATAGATGAAACTGGAAATATTTTAAATCAGACTGTTCATAATGAAAATGAAAAAGATATTGATTCTAATAGAGAATATAACTTAAATTTTGAGAGAAAATTTAATGACTCTGGACATAAATTAACTATTGACTTACAGTATGACAACTCTAAAGAATGGGAAGATGCATTAATATCAGAAAATAATATTCTTAACGAGGTGGTTGCAAGTGATGCTTCAAGTGAATCTTATCTAATTAAAGGAGATTATGTTAACCCTATTGGAGAAAACAAACAATTTGAAGCTGGCTTTAGAATAAGTCAAGATGATAATATAACAGATTATAGAGTTTTTGATAATGAAAATAATGTACTAACTGAGGATCTAAATCAGAGTAATCTTTTTCAATATAAAGAGCAGATAAATGCATTATATACTCAATATGGTGTAAAAGTTGAAGATAAATACTCTTTTTTAGTAGGGTTGAGACTTGAGAATACAGTTAAAGATATCAATCAACTAACTATTGAAGATTTCACTAATAAAAATGAAACAGGATTATTTCCAACATTTAATTTTGGTTTAGAAATTTCTGAAAATGAAACACTTACTTTTGGATATAACAGAAGGATTAGAAGGCCATGGTCTAGATCTATTAACCCCTTCCCTACTAAAACTAGTCCAATAAGTATTTATAGAGGAAATCCAGACTTAGATCCAACATATTCAAATAACATTGATTTTGGCTATTTAAAAAAATACAAGTCTTCTTTTACAATTAACACTTCTGCTTATTATCAAAAAGCAACAAATACTCTTAATTATATAGTTGAAGAAACAGGAGAAACTGCTGAAATAAATGGAGTTGATGTGCCGATAACAGAGAGATATCCAATAAATCTATCAACAAATACTAGATTTGGTTTTGAGTTAAACTTATCTTACAGGAAAGGAAAAAATTGGAATATATCCTCCAATTTTAATGTTTATAGCAATAAAGTTGAGGGAAGCTATAATGATGTTGTTTATGATAATGAAAATGTAAGTTGGAGTTTTAGATTAAATAATAAATTAACTCTTCCTGGAAAAATTGAATGGCAAACAAGAATGAATATCAGAGGTCCCTCAGAAACTGCAATTACCAAAAGTGAAGGAGATTTTTCAATTGATTTGGCATTCAGCAAAGAATTATTTAACGAAAAAGCTTCATTAACTCTTAATGTTAGGGACCTACTTAATCAAAGAGGATGGAGATCTAAGACATTCAATGAAACTTTCTATAATAGTTCTGAGTTTAGATGGAGAAAAAGATCTTTTACTTTAAACTTTACTTACAGATTTAATCAAAAGAAAAATCAGTACAGAAAACAGCAACAACAGCAAAGTTACGATGATGGAGCTTTTGAATTTTAAGAAATAGCTACTTTTTAGCTTTTCTTTCTTCTAGAAGCTCATTAATTCTTTCAATTAAAGCGCCAACAACCCAATAAGGAATTACGACAAGCATCATAAGAAACATTAACCAAAAACCCATGGTTATAATTGTCAAAAATGCTAAAAATCCTAAGTATTGATCAAATTCAAACATATCTTGATAAAAAATATTGATGCAAAGATATAATATTACCATTTTATATTAGTATACATTCAAAATTAATTTTTCAACAAAATACTTTATACAATTAGCAAAATAATGGAGTAAATCAACTAAAATGCGTAAATTTGCATATATATATAATCAATCATGGATTATAGAATAGAAAAAGATACCATTGGTGAGGTTAAAGTACCTTCTAACAGATTATGGGGGGCTCAAACAGAACGATCTAAAAATAACTTCAAAATTGGACCAAGTGGATCAATGCCAATGGAATTAATATATGCTTTTGCTATCCTAAAAAAAGCTGCTGCACTAACTAACCAAGAAAAAGGTATACTTGATAAGAAAAAATCAGATACTATTTCTAAAGTATGTGATGAAATCCTTGAAGGAAAATTGGATGATGAATTCCCTCTTGTCATCTGGCAAACAGGCTCAGGAACACAGACAAATATGAATGTAAATGAGGTGATTTCTAACAGATCTCATCAAATATTAGGAAATAAGCTTGGTAAGGGAGAAAAACTTATCTCTCCTAATGATGATGTTAATAAGTCACAATCATCTAATGACACCTTCCCTACAGCCATGCATATAGCTACATATAAGTTGATTGTAGAGAATACTATTCCTGCACTAGAAGATTTAAGGTCTTCTATAGGCTTAAAAGTAAAGGAGTTTACATCAATTGTAAAGATTGGCAGAACACATCTGATGGATGCTACCCCTATTACATTGGGTCAAGAGTTTTCT